>DATHLI010000433.1:0-13503 GCA_035488355.1 bacterium
CTGGCTCCGTCGTTCCGCCAGCCGGGGGAAGAGGGCGAAGACGCGGTCGAGGGCCCCCTGCGGGACGCGGGGCTCCGCGTACGCCCCAAGCCGCAGGTTCTCGTCGACCGTCATCAGGGTGAAGATCCACCGCCCTTCGGGAACCTGCGCCAGCCCCAGGCGGACGATCTCGTGCGCCGGGCGGACGTCGATTCGCTCGCCCGCAAACCGCACTTCCCCCGATCGCGGGCGCAGCAGCCCGGAGATCGTCCGCAGCGCCGTCGTCTTCCCGGCCCCGTTCGCGCCGAGGAGCGCGACGATCTCCCCCTCTTCCACGCGGAAGGAGACGCCGTGCAGCGCTTCAATGCTCCCGTAGGCGGTGACGAGGTCCCGCACCTCGAGCAGGGTCATTCCGCGTCCTCCCGGCCGAGGTAGGCCTCGATCACCCGCGGGTCCCGCTGGATCGCGTCCGGGACCCCCTCGGCGATCTGGACCCCGTAATCCAGGACGAGGATGCGGTCGCTGATCCCCATGACGACGCTCATGTCGTGTTCGATGAAGAGGACCGTGACCCCCGAGTCCCGGATCCGGCCGACGAGCTGCACGAGCCCGGCCTTCTCGGCCGGATTCATCCCGCTCGCCGGCTCGTCGAGGATGAGGAGCCGGGGGGCGGTGGCCAGCGCCCGGGCGATCTCCAGCCGCCGCTGGTCGCCGTAGGCCAGCTCCCGCGCCCGGGAGCGCGCGCGCGCTTCCAATCCGACAAACGCCAGCCACCGGTAGGTCTCGTCGCGCGCCCAGGCCTCCTCCCGCCGGTGCAGCGGCGTGTGCAGGAGGGAATCGAGCGTCCCCGCCCGCGTCCTGCCGTGCAGGCCGATCATCACGTTTTCATCCACGTCGAGGTCGGGGAACAGGCGGATCATCTGAAAGGTGCGGGCGATCCGCCGCTTCACGATCAGGTCGGGGCGGAGGCCCGTGATGGCCGCGCCGTCGAAGGTGATGCGGCCGGCCGTGGGGCGCAGGAACCCGGTGATGCAGTTGAACACCGTCGTCTTCCCCGCTCCGTTGGGGCCGATGATGCTGAGGATCTCGCGCGGCCGGACGGTGAACGACACGTCGGCGACGGCGACCAACCCGCCGAAGCGCATGGTGAGGGCCTCGACCCCGAGGACGGCGTCGGTCTGCACGTGAGGAGGGGCGGACGCGGCGGCCATGGCTGCGCTGTGGGGGTCCGGTCTATTCGGGCGTCGGAGCGACGCCGGGGGCGATCTCCGCCGCGGCCCTCGCCTCCGAGAGCGCGACCGCCCGTTTGACGATCTGCCCGATCCGGCTCGGCCACAGTCCCTGGGGGCGCAGGAGCATCAAGACGATGAGGCCGATCCCGAACGCCAGCATGCGGACGCGGTCGAACGCCCGAAGCGCTTCGGGCAGAACGATGATGACGGCAGCCCCCAGGATCACCCCGGGCAGGCTGCCCATGCCTCCGAGGATGATGACCATCAGGATGGTGACGGACTGGATGAACGTGAAGCTCGACGGGTTGATCGCGGTGAGCTTCACGGCGAAGAACGACCCCGCCGCGCCGGCAAAGACCGCCCCGAGCACGTAGGCCAGCAGCTTGTAGTACACGGGGTAGATGCCGGCCGCCTGCGCCGCCGCCTCGTCCTCACGAATCGCGAGCCAGGCCCGCCCCAGGCGCGACCGGGCGAGGTTATAGCTGCCCGCGAGGACGACGAGGGCGAACCCCATCCCGAGCCAGTACATGGCCTGCGGAGAGCGCAGCACCAGCGGACCGATCGTGGGGTGGGGGATCCCGTAGACCCCCTCCGGCCCCCCGGTGAACGTGAGGTTCGTGGCCGCGATCCGAACGATCTCGCCGAACCCCAGCGTGACGATCGCGAGGTAGTCGCTGCGCATCCGCAGCGTCGGCGTGCCGATGATGACGCCGGAGAGCGCGGTGAGGATGCCGGCCGCGGGCAGCGTCAGCCAGAAGACGATGTGGTACTGCACCATCAGGAGGGCCGTCGTATAGGCGCCGATCGCGAAAAAGGCCGCGTAGCCGAGGTCGAGCAGCCCCGCGTACCCGACCACCACATTGAGGCCCAGGCCCAGCATGATGTAGACCAGGACGAGCGTGCCGACGTCGATCAGATACGGGGTGCCGAAGATGGGCAACCCGATCGCCAGGAGCGCCACCGCCGCGATCGGCGCGATGCGGTGGAACGAGAGGGGCTGGGTGGCCAGCGCTTTCACATGCGCTCGACCACGCGCTCGCCGAGGAGTCCGCGGGGCCGCGCGACGAGGATGACGATCAGGATCACAAAGGCGACCACGTCCTTCCAGCGGCTGGAGAAGTAGCCGGCGGCCAGGCTCTCCAGGATGCCGAGGAGGAAGCCGCCGAGGACGGCGCCTGGGATGTTGCCGATCCCGCCGAGGACGGCCGCCGTGAACGCCTTGAGGCCGACGAGAAAGCCCATCAGAAAGGAAATCTGCGAGTAATACAGGCCGGTCATGACCCCGGCGAAGGCGGCCAGCGTCGACCCGAGGAAAAAGGTCGAGGCGATCACCCGGTTGACGTCGATGCCCATCAGCCTCGCGGCGTCCTGATTGATCGCCAGGGCCCGCATGGCCATGCCGATCTTCGTGCGGTGGACCAGCACGTAGAGGCCCGCCATCAGCAGGAGGCTGGACACGAAGATGATCACCTGCAGCCAGGAAATCGCGAGGGTGCCGAGCGCCGGCCCGGCGCGGCCGAACAAGTGGGGATAGACGAGAAACGACGGGCTATAAATAAGGAAGAGGCCGTACTCCAGGGTCAGGGACCCGCCGATGGCCGAGATGAGGATGGAGAGCCGGGCGTGCAGCAGAGGACGGTAGGCAATCCGGTAGAGCAGCACCCCGAGCAGGCCGGTGCATCCCATGGACACCACCAGGGCCAGCAGCGTCGTCAGCACCGGATTCTGGATGTGCAGGAGGGCGAGCAGCGCGTACAACGACAGCCCCAGGAACGCGCCGGCCGCGTAGATGTCCCCGTGCGCAAAGTTGATCAGACGGATGATGCCGTACACCATCGTGTAGCCGAGGGCGATCAGCGCGTAGAATGCCCCGACCGTCAGCCCGTTGACCAGCTGCTGCAGCGCGATGTCCATCTGTCTGCTGAGGGAAAAAGCGTCCCGGGGCCGCCCCGCGAGGGACGGCCCCGGGCGGATCCGCAGCCCTTTAGGACATGCCGTAGGTCACGAACTTGCCGCCCTTGATGATGTACGTGATGTAGAGAACGCTTTTCCGGTCACCTTTCATGTCGAAGTTGATCGTGCCGGTCGCGCCCATGTAAGCCTTGGTCGCCGCGATCGCCTTGACAATCTTGCCCCGGTCGGCGGAGCCGGTACGCTTGATCGCGTCGAGCACGACGTTGACGGCATCGTACTCCAGCGCCGAGTAGGGGCCGGGATCCTGATTCCACCGCTTCTTGTATCGGTCGATGAACGACTTGGCCGTCGACTGATCCTGCGGGAGCGGCGTCGACGTGACAAACACCCCTTCCGACGCGTTCCCCGCCTCGCTGATAAACGTCGGATCGTTGTTCGCGTCCCCGGCCATGAACCTCCCGGAGACGCCCAGCTCCTTGAACTGCTTGGCGATCAGGCCGCCCTCGGGGTAGTAGCCTGTGTAGTACGTGACGTCGGGAGTCAGGCTCTTCACTTTGGTCAGGATGGCCGAGAAATCTTTCTCCCCGGGGGTGACGGCGTCGAAGAGGACGAGCTGCACTCCGGCATTCCCTTCAACCGCCGCCTTGGTCGCGTCGGCCAGCCCCTTGGCGTACGCCGTGTTGTCGTGGATGATCGCGATCTTCTTGGCCTTGAGCGTCTTCATCATGAACCCGGCGGCGTATGGGCCCTGCTGGTCGTCCCGGCCGATCACCCGGAAGACGTTTTCGAAGCCCTGATCGGTGAGCTTGGGATTGCTGGACGCGTCGGCCACGAACGCGACCCCCGCGTCATGGTACACTGCGCTTGCGGGGATCGCGGCCGACGAACAGTAACCGCCGGCGACGGCGGCCACGCCGGAGTCGAGCAGCTTGTGCGCCGCGGTCACGCTCTGCTGCGCGTCGCACGCGTCGTCGAACGACACGATCTCGATCTTGCGCCCGAGCACGCCGCCCTTGGCGTTCCACTCTTCGGCGGCGAGCGTCGCCGCCTTCGCAATGTCGTCGCCCATCTTGGCGTTGCCGCCTGAGAGCGGCACGGGAACCCCGATTTTGACCGCCGCCCCCTGGGCGCCCACGCCGAGCGCCGCCGCGGGCACGAGCACCGCGAGCATCGCAAGAATTGCCAGACTTCTTCGCATGCTGAGTCCCCTCCCTTCGCCGGCCCAACAGAGTTTCGGCGAACAACCGGCGTGCAGATGAGATCACGCCTTCTCCGCGGTGGGGTGACTCCTCCTTCCTCCTTAAGGGGAAATCCCTCTCCGCTCTATTCAATCGAACGAACGATGGCCCATCGCCCGACCTGTTGAACCAGACGGGTGAGCGCAGGAACGCGGCGCGCGTCTACAGAAGGCGGAGAGAGGAAGCCACCGGGGACCAGCCGGCCGCACCGATCACCTGTTCGGGTCCTGGGAGGAAAGCCAGCCGCGCTGCGCCCGCCGAGGGGAGGGGGGGCATGGAACATCCTGGCATCACGCGGTCGCTGATTGCGTTTGACGAGATCATCCCGCCCCGCGGAGGCACGGCGTTTACGATGCGGGCGGGGCAGGTGTGCCGGGTCGTCGACCTCGAGGGCAAGCAGGTGGCGGATTTCATCTGCTTTCACCTGCGCGATTTCGTCGACAAGCTCTCCCCCGAGAACACGCAGCTGCTCAACGGCACGCTGTTTCTCACGACCGGCCATCATCTGTACTCGACGAAAGCCACGCGGCTCATGACCATCACGGCGGATACCTGCGGCGTGCACGATCTGATCAGCGGGTCCTGCAGCGAGTACACCAACGCGTTCCGCTACGGGGTCCGCGGGACGCCGAACTGCCGGAGCAACTTCGAGCGGGCGCTCCGGCCCTACGGCATCCCGCTCGCGGAGATCCCATACTCCTTCAACGTCTTCATGAACACCCCGATCTCCGCCGGCGGCGCCACCGGGATTCAGGAGCCGAAGTCGAAGCCGGGCGACTATCTCGACCTGCGCGCCAATCTCGACCTGCTCATTGCGATCTCCAACTGTCCTCAGGAGCGCAACCCGTGCAACGGCTGGAACCCCACGACGCTGGAGGTGGTCGTGTACGAGGTTGAGCCGACGGGGAAGGGCGCGCCTCGCCAGTAGGCCATCGCGCCCGGGCCTCGCCCCGGCTCGGACCGGAAGGAGAGCGCGCCATGGAGTGGGAACGGCGGCGGAGGGCCGCGGAGAGCATTCTGGACACGGCGGGCCTCACGCCGCTCGTGCGCATCCGGCGCGTGATCGGGGATCTGCCGGCCGCGGTGTATGCCAAGCTCGAGTACTTCGGTCCCAGCGGCAGCCTCAAGGACCGCATCCTTCCGTTCATGATTGCGGAAGCGGAGCGCCGCGGCGAGCTGCGTCCCGGCATGGCCCTGATCGAGGGGACGACCGGCAACACCGGGATTGCGACCGCGATGGTCGGCGCCGCGAAGGGATACCGGGTCATCATCGTCATGCCCGAGGGCATGAGCCGGGAGCGGCAGAAGGCGATCCAGGCGTACGGGGCAGAGCTGGTGCTCACGCCCGGCAGCGAGAGCGATGTCGATCTCGTGCTGGAGAAGGTCCGGCAGATCAAAGCCCAATGGGGAGCCACCATCTGGGAGGTGGGGCAGTTCTCGAATCAGGACAATGTCCGCGCCCACCGGCAGTCCACCGGTCCCGAGATCTGGGAGCAGACCGGAGGGCGCGTGGAAGCCTTCGTGGCCGCGCCGGGGACCGGGGGGACGCTGACCGGGGTGAGCGCCTACCTCAAGGAGCGCAAGGGGGAGGTGCTGAGCTTCGCGGTGGAGCCCGCCGAGTGCCCGATCCTGTCAGGAGGGGAGTGGGGCTCGCACGAGATCGAGGGAATCGGGGACGGGTTCATCCCCGAGATTCTCGATCTCCGTTGGGTGGACGGTGTGGTCACGGTCGCCTCCGGTGAGGCGATCGCCATGGCGCGGCGCCTGGCGCGGGAGGAAGGGATCTTCTGCGGGATCTCCTCGGGGTGCAACGTCGCCGCGTGCGTCAAAGTGGCCCGCGCCTACCCCCGGCTTGGGACGATCGTCACGATGATCAACGACAACGGCCTGCGCTACCTCTCGACCGAGCTCGGCGGAGAACCCGCCGGCGAACGGGCGGCGACGCCGGCCGCGGCGAGGAAACGGAGCCCCCGGCCTGCGGATGTGCGCAGACTGGCCGGCCGGCGCCTCGCGGTCATCCACTGATCCGCCCCGCGCCGCGTCGTGTATCCGTCCCCGTTTGCCTATCACACGCCGGCGACCATGGACGAGACGCTGGCCCTGCTGGCGCGTCTCCCGGAGGCGAAGATCCTGGCCGGGGGACAGAGCCTGCTCCCGATGATGAACCTCGGCCTGGCTCATCCGGGCGCGGTCGTCGACGTGAACGGCCTTCCCGGTCTCGAGACGGTGACGGAGGACGGCGGCGGCCTCCGGCTCGGCGCGCTGGTGCGCCACCGCACGCTCGAAACATCTCCCCTCATCCGGCGGCGCTGCCCAGTGCTCGCCGAGGCCGCGTCGCTGATCGGCAACATCCGGGTGCGCCACCGCGGGACGCTCGGCGGCAGCCTGGCGCACGCCGATCCCGCGGCCGAACTGCCCCTCGTCGCCGTGGCGCTGGGGGCGACGCTGGAGATCCGCCGCCTCGGGGGCTCACGCGAGGTATCCGCGGCGGAGTTCTTCCGGGGGTATCTGCTCACCGACCTCGCGCCCGGTGAAATGCTGACCGGTGTGCGGATTCCGGCGAGCCCGCCGGCCACGGGGTACGGCCTGGCCGAGCTGGTGCGGCGCGCGGGGGATTTCGCGATCGTCGCGGCCTGCGCCGTCATCACCACCGACGGCGCGGGCGCCTGCCGGCACGCATCGCTGGCGATCGGCGGCGTCGGCCCCCACCCGCTCGTGATGCGGCGGGCGGAGGCGCTGCTGGCCGGCGGTCCCCTCACCGATCGCCGTCTCGCGGAGGCCGCGGATGCCGTTCCCGGTGAGGTCGCTCCGGAATCCGATGTCCATGCCACGGCCGCGTACCGGCGGGCGATGGCCCGGGTGATGGCATCCCGCGCGCTGGCGCAGGCGAGAGCGCGGGCCGCCCCTGGGCCCGGCCGGCCCGCGTGATGCGGTCGTGATAGAGGCCGCGGCCGTGGCAGGGGCGGCGCCCCTCCGCGTGCGCTTCGTCCTCAACGGATCCTCGGTTGACGTGTGGGCCGCGCCTCACGAGACGCTGCTCGCCGTCCTCCGGGATACGCTGGGGGCGACGGAGGTGAAGTACGGCTGCGGTGAGGGCGTGTGCGGGACCTGCACGGTTCTCCTCGATGGGGCGCCCATCAATGCGTGCCTGCTCCTCGCGGTCCAGGCGGCCGGCCGCGCGGTGACGACGGTCAAGGGGTTGGGAGCGGAGGGCCACCTCCACCCCCTGCAGCGCGCCTTCGTGGCGCACGAAGCGGCTCAATGCGGCTTCTGCACCCCGGGGATGCTGCTCGTCGCGCACGCCTTCCTCGCCGATCACCCCGGTCCGACCCGCGACGAGATCCGGTCCGCGATCGCGGGGAACCTCTGCCGGTGCACGGGCTATACGCGGATTGTCGACGCGATCGAGGCCTGCGCGGGAACCGGCAAGGGCGCGCGCGGGGAGCCGGCGTCACGATGACGCGCCGCGCTCCCGGCGAACACCCCGCACCCTTCCGCATCGTCGGCCGGCCCCTTCCACGTTTTGACGTCGCCGACAAGGTTCAGGGAACCACCCTCTACGCCGCCGACTGGCGCCTTCCGGGGATGCTGGCAGGGCGGATCCTCCGGGCCGTCTATCCATCCGCGCGGATCCGGCGCATCTCCGTGGAGAAGGCCCGCGCCCTCCCGGGGGTGGCGGCCGTGCTGACGGCGGACGATGTCCCACAAAACGCGCTGCACGAGGATCCGACCGGCCTCGGCCTCTCGTCGTTTGCCACTCCTGTACTGGCCGCCGATCGCGTGCGGTACCAGGGCGAGCCCCTGGCGCTCGTGGCCGCGGAGTCGGAGGTCCTCGCCCAGGCCGCCCTCGAGGCGATCGAGGTGGAGTACGAGCCGCTCCCCGGCGTGTTCGATGCCGGCGCGGCGCTGGCCCCCGACGGTCCGCGTGTGCACCCGGACCGGGAGAATCTCCTCATCCACTGGAAGCTGCGGCAGGGCGACGTGGAGGGCGCGTTCCGCCGGGCGGCCGCCATCGTGGAGCGCACGTACCGGACCCAGCGGGTGGATCACGCCGCGCTCGAGCCGGAGGCCGCCGTGGCCTGGGTCGACGGCGACGGGGTGGTCACGATCCGCGCCGCGACACAGGTGATCGAGCACTTCCGGGAGATCGCGGAGATCCTCCGCCTCCCGCACAACAAGGTGCGGGTCCAGGCGCCGTTCCTCGGCGGCGGGTTCGGGGGCAAGGAGGATATGACCGTCGAGCCCTACGCCGCGCTGCTCGCCTGGAAGACGCGGCGCCCGGTGCGGATGGTGTGGACCCGCCAGGAGTCCCTGCTTGCCCGTCCGAAGCGCCATCCGTTCACGATGTCCTACAAGACGGGGGCGACCGAGGACGGCCGCCTCGTCGCCCAGGAGATCAGCCTGCTGGCCGACGCCGGCCCATACCCGCTCCTTTCGCCCCGGGTGGTGTTCGCCGCCCTGGTCGTCGGCTGCGGTCCGTACCGGGTGCCCAACGTCAAGATCGACGCGCGGGCGGTGTTCACGAACAACGTTCCCACCAGCGCCATGCGCGGGTTCGGAGCGATGCAGGTCACCTTTGCCTACGAGTCGCAGATGGATCTCCTCGCCGACCAGTTGGGCATCTCCGCGCTCGAGATCCGGTCCCGGAACTTTCTCCGGAAGGGAGACCGCCTCCCCACCGGCGAGGCGCTCGAGACCCAGGCCGCGCTCCCCCACATCACCGCGCGGGCCGTGGAGGCGCTGGGCGAGCGGAGCCGGCCGTCGGCTCCGTCCGGCCGCGTCGGCCGGGGGATCGCCTGCAACATGCAGCCGTACGGCCGCACGGTCTGGTTCCGGGACCGCGCCCAGGCGTGGATCGGCTTCGAAGCCGACGGCGCGCTGGTGATTCGCGCGGGGGTCACGGACCTCGGGGGCGGCCAGGCCGCCTCGCTGGCCCAGCTCGCCGCCGAGGTCCTCGGCGTCTCCCCCGACCGCATCGCCGTGCACATCGGAGACAGCGCCCTCACCCCCCTCGCCGGGGGAACCTTCGCGACGCGGCAGCTCTATATGTCGGGGAACGCCGTCGTGAAGGCCGCGGGGGAACTCCGGGCGATGATGATCCCGGTCGCGGCCTCGCTGTTGGAAGCCGCGGAGCCGGACGTGCAGTTCGCCGACAACCACGCCGGCGTCATCGGCGCCCCTAAGCGGACCATCGCCCTGGCCCGCGTCGTCAAGGAATGCGGCCGCCGGGGCATCCCCACAGCGCTCCTGTCGGGGTTCCAGGGAGAGCACGCCGCCCCGATCGACCTGGAAACGGGACAGGGGAGGACCTTTCCCGACTACACGTTTGGGTGCCACGCCGTCGAGGTGGAGGTCGATGCGGAGACGGGGGCCGTCAGGGTGCTGAAGCTCGCGGCGTGCCACGATGTCGGACGCGCCATCAACCCACAGAGCGTCGAGGGGCAGATCCAGGGGGGCGCCGTCATGGGGGCCGGGCAGGCTCTGATGGAGGAGGTGGCGCTTGAGGCGGGCATCAACCTCACCACACTCTTCGCCGGCTATCTCATCCCCACGGCGATGGATGTCCCCGATGTGCGGCCCCTCGTGGTCGAGTCCGGGGAAGGCAAGGGCCCGTTCAGCGCGCGCGGCATCGGCGAGCCGCCCACAGGACCCCCGCCGGCGGCGGTCGCGGCGGCGATTCAGGACGCCGTCGGCGTGCGGCTCACGGACCTGCCGATGACGCCGGAGCGGGTGTTCGATGCGGTTCGAGCCCGGCCGGCCCGGCCCGAGCACGAGGCGCGCGGGAAGGTCTAGGAGGTGCATCGCGTGGCAGGGCGAGAGGTCCAGTTCGGGGTGGCGCTCGAGAATTTCACGCCCTATCCGGCCGAGCCGAGCATCGATGGCATCATGGACTACGCGGCCCGGGCGGAAGCCCTGGGATTTCATTCCGCCTGGGTCTGGGACCACATTCTCCTGGGCACCCGGCGGCCCTTCCCCTTCCTGGAAGCGCTGTCGGTCCTGGCGGCGCTGGCGGTGCGCACCAGCCGGCTCAGGCTCGGAACCGGGGTGTGCGTCCTGCCGCTGCGGAATCCGGTGGTCCTGGCCAAGGTTCTCGCCAGCGTCGATCACCTGTCGAAGGGGAGGCTCATCCTGGGAGTCGCCGCGGGCTGGTACACGCGGGAGTTCGAGGCCTGCGGGGTGCCGTTCAAGGAGCGGGGCAAGATCTTCGCGCGCAACCTGGACATCGTCAAGCGCTTCTGGACCGAACCACAGGTGGAGGGCGCGGTCGACGGCTACACCTTCAATGGCGCGGTGATGCTGCCCAGGCCGGTGCAGCGGCCGCGGCCTCCGATCCTCCTCGGCGGATATGTCGATACCGTCTTCAAGCGGATTGTCCGGCACGGAGACGGCTGGCTGACGTACTTCTACACACCGGACAGCTTCCGGAAGGCCTGGGCCCGGCTCCACGATCTCGCCCGGGCGGAGGGGCGCGATCCCGCGGAGCTCAGGAACGTGAGCCAGCTGCCCATCTGCGTCGCCCGAACGTTCGAGGAGGCCGATCGCGGGATCCGGGAGTTCATCGGCCGGTACTTCGACGTGGCCCCGTGGAGCGAGTCGACGCCGGACAGCGCAATCCGCGGGACCCCCGACCAGTGCGCCGAACAGCTGGCCCGCCACATTCAGGCCGGCGTCGAGCACATCGTGTTCGTGCCGGCCGACTACCGCACGAGCCAGCTCGACCTCATCGCCCGGGAGGTCATTCCCCGCCTGCGCGGCATGGCGACGGGAGCGACGGCGTGAGCGCCATGACGTTCATCGACGCTCGACGCCGCCTGGAGGCCAAGGACCGGTCGCTGCGCGACAAACGCACCTCCCTCGTCGAGGCGGCGGCGCTCGTCAAGGACGGCGATCATGTCGCCATCGGGGGCTGTCTCTACTCGCGCACCCCGATGGCCGCGCTCCGGGAGATCCTCCGGCAGCGGCGGGGCCGGCTGACGCTCTCGCGCAACCTGATGTGCTATGAGGGCGAGCTGTTCATGGTCGCCGGGGCCGCGCGGGACCTCGTCACGAGCTGGATGGGCATCGGCCTCCCGTGGGGGCTCTCGCGGGTGCTGCGGGAGTTCGTCGAAGGCGGACGCGCCCGGCTGGAGGAGTGGAGCCACCTGGCGATGGGACTCCGGTATCGAGCGGGAGCCATGGGCGTGCCGTTCCTGCCCACGCTGTCGATGCTCGGGTCGGATCTCCAGAAGACGACGGCCGCCAGGACGATGGTCTGTCCGTTCACCGGCGCACAGCTGTGTCTTGTGCCGGCGCTCTTCCCGGACGTCGCGGTGGTCCACGTGCACCGGGCCGACCGCTTCGGCAACGCGCAGATCGACGGGTACCCCCACATGGACGCCGACATGGCCTCCGCCGCCTCCACGGTGATCCTGACCACCGAGGAGATCGTGGACACCGAGGAGATCCGCCGGACGGCGGACCGCACGGCCATCCCGTTTTTCGCCGTGGACGCGGTCGTCGAGGTCCCGTACGGGGCATTTCCGCACGAATGCTACGGCCGTTATGAAGCCGACCTCGACCACATCGGGGCCTACGCGCGCCGGGTGGCCTCCGAGGGCACCGAGGCCGTCCGCGGCTACCTGCAAGACTATGTGTACGGTCCGGAGACGTTCGACGCGTATCTGGCGCTGTTCGGACCGTCCCGGCTCGACCGCGCGCGGCAGGCGGCGCGCGAGCTGACACGGTAGCATGGCGTACACCGCCTCCGAGCTCCTCGCGGTGACCTCGAGCCGCCTCCTCGCCGACCACAAGATCGTCTTCGCCGGGGTGGGGACGCCGCTCTTGGCCTCCGCGCTGGCGCGCGCCACGCACGCGCCCAATCTGACGATCGTCGTGGAAGGCGGGGTGATCGGCCTGGAGGCGCAGCCCGGGCGGCTCCCCATCTCGACCAACGAAATGCGCGCGGGCCGCCGCGCCGTGATGCTCCCGTCGATCACGGAGATCTTCCTCTACGCGCAGCGGGGATTCTTCGACTACGGGTTTCTCGGCGGCGCGCAGATCGATCCCTACGGCAACATCAACACCTCCGTGATCGGCCCGGCGGAGCGGCCGCGGGTGCGCCTGCCGGGAAGCGGAGGCGCCTGCGACATCATCTCCCACTGCCGAGAGATCCTCATCGTCACGACGCACGAGCGGCGCCGGTTCGTGGAGCACGTGGACTTCGTGACGAGCCCGGGGTACCTCACCGGCGGGGAGGCGCGCGCGCAGGCCGGGCTGCTCTTCGGCGCGATCACGTGGGTCGTGACCGATCTCGCCCTGATGAGCTTCCACCCCGAGACCAGGCGCATGCAGGTCGAGGCGCTTCAGGCCGGGGTGGAGGTCCAGCAGGTTCGGGACAACACGGGGTTCGACCTCGAGAGTCCCCCGGCCCCCGCCCGGCTCCCGCCCCCGGCCGAGACCGAACTGCGGATTCTCCGGCAGCTCGATCCCGACCGGATGTTCCTCGGCCCGATCAGTTGATCTCCGGCGCCGGTCAGATCAACGCCAGAAGCCGGCTCAGGTTGAGCCCGGCGATGGCGTCCCGGTCTCCGCTCGGGAGGTGGAGCCGCCGGATCCGCTCGAGCTCGAAGCCCTGGTCGTAGTAGGGGGCGCCGCTCCCGAAGACGACCCGTGCCGCGCCCAACTCGCGGGCCGTGTCCTCGAGCCAGTCCTCCCGGTAGACGCCGGACGTCTGAAGGTACACGTTGGGGCGCGCCCGCAGCATCTGGCCGGCGTCGTACAGGCCGCGGCCGCTGATGTTGATCTGGCCGCCGTGGGTGGCGAGGATCGAGACCTCCGGGAAGCGGCCCGCGACGTCCGTGATCTGCACGGCATGGGACACCAGCGGGTACCCGCCGGCGATCTGCACGAGCAGGCGGCGCTCCTGGGCAAAGCCGAGCAGCGGCTCGACCGACGGGTCATTGACGGCGAAGAGTTCCTCCCAGGGATGAAGCAGAAGGCCGCGCAGGCCAAGGTCCAGAACGGCCCGGCGGAGCTCGGCCAGGGCCGCCGGCCCCTGGTGCGGATCGACCCGCGCAAATCCGACGAGACGGTCGGGGTGGCGGCGGACGGCCGCGCCAACTCGATCGTTGGCAGGGCCGAGATGGTAATCGGGTGGGCGG
>DATHLI010000434.1:0-1504 GCA_035488355.1 bacterium
CGACGCGAAGGTGCCGTTCGCCACCGAGCCGGCCTTCGTCTTCAGGCCGTAGGCGATGGACAATCCCCTCTTCTTGACGATCAGCGAGCTCAGCGCGGGGCTCCAGAGGCAGGAGTTCTCGGCGGTGGACCTCACGCGCACCGCGCTCGACCGCCTTGCGTCGTTCGGCCGGGACTATAACGCGGTGGCCAGCATCCTGCCCGAGCGGGCGCTCAAGGAGGCGCACGCGGCGGACCGGATGCTCCGGGACCGGCGCGACCGGGGGGCCCTCCTGGGCATCCCCTACGGCGCCAAGGATCTCCTCGCGGCGAGGGGCGCGCCGACGACCTGGGGCGCCCCGCCGTACGCCCGTCAGGTCTTCAACTATGATGCGGCCGTCATCGAGTCGCTCCGGCGCGCGGGTGCCGTGCTGGTCGCCAAGCTCGCGATGATCGAGCTGGCCGGCGGCGGCGGCTACCGGTATCCTTCGGCGTCCCTCCAGGGCCCGTGCCGGAACCCCTGGAACCCCGACCATTGGTCGGGCGGGTCGTCCAGCGGGACGGGGGCCGCGGTCGCGGCCGGACTCACGCCGTTCGGCCTCGGCTCGGAGACCTCCGGATCGATTCTGTCGCCGTCGTCCAACTGCGGGGTCACGGGGCTGCGCCCGACGTACGGGCTGGTCAGCCGGCACGGGGCCATGGCTCTGTCCTGGACGATGGACAAGATCGGCCCGATGTGCCGGAGCGCGGAAGACTGCGGCTTCGTGCTGGAGGCGATCGCCGGTCCGGACTCGCGCGATCACGCGTCGGCCGGACGCGGGTTTCAGATGAGCCGCGGCGGCCTCCGGCGGCTCTCCAGCCTGCGCGTCGGCTACATGGCGGAAGAGTTCGAGGAGGGCGTGCATCCCACCGCCCGCGCCGCGATGCGGGAGGCCGTCTCGGCATTCCGGAGCCTCGGCCTCCGCTGGAAGCGGATCGTGCTCCCGGCGCTGCCGATCGACGCCGCGGCGAGGACGATCATCCGGGCCGAAGGATCGGCGGTGTTCAAGGACCTGATCGGGAGCGGCGACCTGGCCCGGCTCGCGGACCGCCGCCAGGCCATCGGCCTGCGCGCGGGTCTGCAGGTCACCGCGGTCGACTACTTGAGCGCGATGCGGGTGCGGCGGATGCTCCAGGAGGCCTTCGTCCAGATCTTCTCGGCGGTTGACGTGATCCTGGCTCCTTCGCGCTACGCGCCGGCCGGGCGGATCGATGAGCCCCTCGATCCCCTCTGGCGGACCCGCGGTCCCGGCGACGTACGCAGGGCGCGCCGCGGCGTGCCGGGGGGCGGCGGCGTCGCG
Source organism: bacterium (assembly GCA_035488355.1). Lineage (GTDB taxonomy): Bacteria > Sysuimicrobiota > Sysuimicrobiia > Sysuimicrobiales > Segetimicrobiaceae > Segetimicrobium. The sequence continues at coordinate 1,319 of DATHLI010000434.1, forward strand.
CTGGTGCCGGCGGGGAACCTGGTCGGGCTCCCGGCGCTCTCGCTGCCGTGCGGGTTCAGCACCACCCGTCTGCCCCTGGCCGTGCAACTGGTCGGCCGGCCGTTCGGCGAGGACACCCTGATCGATCTCGGCCGCGCCTACCAGGCGGCCACAGACTGGCACCGCCGGACGCCCCCGGTCCCGTGG
>DATHLI010000435.1:0-7366 GCA_035488355.1 bacterium
GGCCTTCTGCCGCTGCTTCGCGTTTGTCCAGAAGTGATCGGGGTACAATTGACACGTGGAGCCCCAGCGCCCGGGAGGTGCTCGCCGCGTGCGGCCCCTTGACGGCCTGACCGTGGTGGACCTGACGCGGGCCCTGGCCGGCCCCTACTGCACGATGATGCTCGCCGATCTCGGCGCGCGGGTCATCAAAGTGGAGACCCCGGACGGCGGCGATGACACGCGGGGCTGGGGGCCGCCGTTCTACGAAGGGGAGAGCGCCTACTTCCTCAGCATCAACCGCAACAAGCAGAGCCTGACCCTGAACCTGAAGGACCCCCGGGGACGCGACCTCCTGCTGCGGCTGGCGCGGCGCGCGGACGTCCTGGTCGAAAACTTCCGGCCCGGGGCGATGGACCGGCTGGGGCTCGGATACGCCGCGGTCCACGACCTCGTGCCGCGGCTCGTCTACTGCTCGATTTCGGGGTTCGGTCAGACCGGCCCGTTCCGGGAGCGGGCCGCCTACGACCTGATCGTGCAGGGCATGGGCGGGATCATGGGGATTACCGGTGAGCCCGACGGGGCGCCGATGCGGGTGGGGGTCGCCGTCGCGGACATCTGCGCCGGGATGTTCGCGGCGTACGGGATCCTGGCGGCGCTGCGCGTCCGCGACCGCACGGGCGCGGGGCAGTGGATCGATGCGGCGATGCTCGACGGCCAGGTCGCCTGGATGACCTACATGGCCGCGAACTACTTCGTCACCGGCGAAGACCCGCCGCGCGTCGGCTCGGCCCACCTCAACCTCGTCCCCTACCAGCCGTTCCGGACGCGCGATGGGTTCGTGAACGTGGCGGTCGGCAGCGAGGGGCTGTGGCAGAAGTTCTGCGAGGCGGTCGAGCTCCCGATCGCCGCCGACCCGCGCTTCGCGACGAATGCGGACCGGGTACGGAACCGCCGCGCGCTCCTCGCGCTGCTCCTGCCGGTCTTCGGCCGCCGGACGACCGCGGCATGGGTGGACCGCCTCCTGGCGGCGGGGGTGCCGGCCGGACCCATCTATACCATGCGCGAGGTGATGGAGGATCCCCAGGTCCGCCATCGGGAGATGGTGATCGAGCTCGAGCATCCCCGGGCCGGCCGGATCCGGGTCAATGGGGTGCCGGTGAAGCTGTCCGACACCCCCGGGGCGGTCACCGGCCCGCCGCCGATGTTGGGAGAGCACTCCGAGGCGGTCCTGCGGGAACTGGGGTGCACCGCGGAGGAGATCGCTTCGCTCCGCCGCGAGGCGGTGATCTGAGGTGCTGCGGCGCGCCCGTCCCCTCCCGGACACCGCCGCCTGCCCCCGCTGCGGTCTGGCGCACCCGGCCGGGGCGCTGGAGCAGCGGCTCTACATCTGCGCGGGCTGCGGGTACTATCTGGCGATGCCGTCTCCGGCCCGGATCAGGGCGCTGGCCGATCCGGGGACGTTTCGCGAGGTGGACCGCAGGCTCATCTCCGTGGACCCCCTCCAGTTCATGGACCGCAGGCCCTACCGGGAGCGGCTCGTGGAAGCCCGCCGGCAGACCGGCCTGCGCGAGGCGGTGACGACCGGCTACTGCCGGATCGGCGGGCGCCGGGTCGTGCTCGCCGTCTTCGATTTCGGGTTTCTGGGCGGGACGATGGGGTCCGTGGTCGGCGAGAAAGTGGCCAACGCCTTCGAGCACGCGAGCCGCCGGCGGGTTCCGATGGTGAGCGTCGCCGCCAGCGGCGGGGCGCGCATGCAGGAAGGCATGCTCTCGCTCATGCAGATGGCCAAGGTCTCGGCCGCCGCGGCCCGGCACGACGGCGAGGGGCTGGCGTTCATCTCGATTCTGACCGACCCGACCTTCGGCGGCGTCACCGCGAGTTTCGCCTCGCTGGGCGACGTGATCATCGCCGAACCCGGCGCCCACATCGGGTTTGTCGGGCCGCGGGTGATCGAGCAAACGACCGGAACCCCTCCGCCGCCGGACTCGCACCGGGCCGAAACGGTGCTGCGCGCGGGCATGATCGACCTGATCGTCCCCCGGGATCGCCTGCGGGAGACCGTCGCGTATCTGGTCGGGCACCTCAGCGGGGGGAAGAGGGCGGGGGGCGCCCCATCGAAAATCTCATCGGCGCCTCGCCCGCGCGCGCTGGCGGCCTGGGAGCAGGTGCAGTTGGCCCGGCTCAGCGCGCGGCCGCAGTCGCGGGATTACATCGACGCGATGACCGCGCGGTTTGTGGAGCTCCACGGCGACCGGCAGGGGGGAGACGACCCGGCGATCGTCGGCGGGCTGGCGGAGCTGGACGGCGAGACCGTGGTGATCGTGGGGCACCAGCGGGGGCACACGCCCGAGGAGGCGGAGGCGGCGTCCGGGGGGATGGCGTATCCGGAAGGCTACCGCAAGGCGCTGCGGCTGATGACGCTCGGCGCCAAGTTTCAGCTCCCCGTCGTCACCCTCATCGACACGCGCGGCGCCAACCAGAGCTACGAGGCCGAGCAGCGCGGCATCGCTCAGGCGCTGGCGCGCAGCCTCGCGACGATGTCCTGCCTCCCCACGCCGATCGTCTCCGTCATCATCGGCGAAGGGGGGAGCGGCGGCGCGCTGGCCCTCGGTCTGGCGGATCGGGTGCTGATGCTCGAGCACGCCATCTATTCGGTCATCTCTCCGGAGGGGGCCGCGGCGATCCTCTTCCGGGACGCCAACAAGGCCGAGGAACTCTCCGAGTCCCTCAAGCTGACCGCCCGGGATCTCCTCCGCCTCGGCGTGATCGACGGCATCGTGCCGGAACCCGAGGGCGGGGCGCACCTCGACCCGCAGCGCGCCGCCGCGGTCTTACAACAGCACCTGCGGGCGGCCCTCCGGGATCTCCACCGGGTGCCGCGGCGCCGGCTCCTGGCGCGCCGCTATGCGAAGTACCGGCATGTCGGCCGCGTCGGCGTCTACTGGCGGGAGATTGTGCGCCGGGAGATGCAGGACGCGCTCGACATGCTGGGCCGCCGGCTTCCCCGCGCCGAGGTGCTCTCGCGGGGGTGGCTGCGGAGCCGCGGGGAGGCCTGACCCGCCCTAGTCCCCCCCGCGCCCGCCGTCCCCGTGCCCTCCGTCCCCATGGTCTCCGCCGCCGTCGTCGTGTGACCGGAGGTGGACGACCCAGAAGCCGCCGTAGACCGAGTTGAACCAGATGTTCCCGCGGTAATAGCGGACGTAGGAGATCGAGTAGTCCACGTTCCGGTTGAAGAAGTGGTTGAGGACGGGGTCGAAGAAGAGGGTGTTCGGTGAGGCCCCGGGATTGAAATACCCTACCTCGCGGGGGGCCGCGGGGTTCGAGATGTCGACGATCCGGAGGCCCGACGAGTACCAGGTAAAGAAGGCGAGCTTCGCATCGTTCGGATTATCCACGCCCAGGTAGTGCGACGAGTACATCGCGTTGTCGCCGAGGGCCTGGGTGCAGTTGGCCGGATCCTGGACCTGGAGCGAAAACGTCGAAACCTGCACCGGGTTCGTTTCGTCCTCGACGTCGAGGATCCGGGCCGATCCCCACGGGCAGAAGTCTGTTCTGAACGTCTCGTCCATGGCCAGGACATAGCGGCGCCCGGCGATGCGGACGATAAACGTCGAGTGCGAGAGGCCGGCCGGGAGACCCCACGTGAGCACGGGGCCGATCCGGTGGAGCACCGGGTTGGGCTTCCCCCCGACGACCTCGGACGTGTCGAGGATGACCATCCCGTTTCTGGTCGGCGGCGTCGAGATGGCCTGGCTGAGCTGGAGATTGACGTAGATGCGGGTGCCATCCCCGGCCAGGGCGTCGTCTTCGCCCAGGATACTGAGGTCGTGGGCGATGCTTTTCGGCATGCCCGCCTCGTCGCTGAGGTCCCACGTCGTGAGCAGCCGGGGGTGCGCCATATCCTGCACGTCGATGACCATGATGGACGGCCCCGGTGACCCGCCGAAGTTCGTCACGTAGATCTTGTCGTGCCAGATCTGAAACTCGTGCGGGACGATCGGGCCGAAATCGTAGGTCCCGGCCAGGACCGGATGGCCGCAGTCGTGCGGCGGCACCTGATAGAGTTGCAGCAGGTTCGGCCCCGGGGGATCCCCGAATGCCGTGAAATCGCTCCACGGCATGACGGCCATGATCCGGGATGTCTGGCTTCCGTGTACCTGCGACGCCCGCGTCCCGGGAATGCCGGGGAAGATGTCCACCAGCCGCGGCCGTCGTGGGTTGGAGACCTTGAGGACCGCCAGACCGGCGAGGTGGTGGGCGGCGCCATAGTACGCCGACACATAGGCGCAGTCATCGACCCAGCCGAGGTTCCCATTCAAGCCCCGGTTGAGGATCGAGTTGTGTCCAACGAGGCTCACGTTCGACGAGTACCCGCGCAGCGACCGGCCGCTCTGTTGATCCGCAAGCGGCACCTCTCCCTGCAGGAGCGGTTCCGGCCCGCCCCCGCCGCCGTGGTGGTCATCGTCGTCGTGCCCGAGCGGGGGCAGAAGCGGCATCTGCGCCCGAAGGGGCCGCCCCGGCTGGCCTCCCGCCATGGGAGCCGTCATGAGCAGCAGGCACACCAGGATGGCGCAGCCGATCTTGGCGCCGAGGATGTTGATCGGGCGGCATCTCATCGCTTCATCCCTCCCGAGGGTCAATGTGCGTACGGGTTTCTCGAATGAGCGCTTCAACTCCCTCAACATCCGACGTCCTGTGGATGGCTCCGCGGCGGTGATGAGCCGCCGGGGGTGGAGACGCCTGCCGGGCCCGGGGCTACGGGGCGGCGCCGGTCGCCGGGGGGACGCCGGTCGCCGGGATGGTAACGGTGGCCGGGGGGCTGCCGTTCGTCACCGGGATGCCGGTTCCCAGCGTCGTGGGTGGTTGGTATTGCACGACCCAGAACCCGCCGTAGACCGAGGTGAACCAGATGTTGCCCTGGTAGAAGCGGACGTAGGAGATCGCGTAGTCCACGTTCCGGTTGAACATATGGGTGAGGGAGGTGTCGAAGAAGAGGGTGTTCGGTGAGGCCCCGGGATTGAAATACCCTACCTCGCGGGGGGCCGCGGGGTTCGAGATGTCGACGACCCGGAGGCCCGACGAGTACCAGGTGAAGAACGCGAGCTTCGCATTGTTCGGATCGTCCACGCCCAGGTAGTGGGCGGAGTAGATCGCGTTGTCGCCGAGGGCCTGGGGGCAGTTGGCCGGATCCTGGACCTGAAGCGAGAACGTCGAGACCTGCACCGGCTGCGTCTCGTCCTGGACGTCGATGATCCGGGCCGATCCCCACGGGCAGAAGTCCGTTCTGAACGTCTCGTCCATGGCGAGGATATACCGGCGCCCGGCGATACTGACAATCGCGGCGCTGTGCGACAGGCAGCATTCCAGGGACCACGTGAGCACGGGGCCGACCCGCCTGAGCACCGGGTTGGGCTTCGCCTGGACGACCTCGGACGTGTCGAGGATGACCAGCCCGTTTCGCGTCGGCGGCCACGCGATGGGCTGGCTGAGCTGGACATTGACGTAGGCCCGCGAGCCGTCCCCGGCGAGGGCGTCGTCGGCGCCCAGGATGTCGAGGTCGTGGGCGATGCTCGTGGGCATGCCGGGTTCGTCGCTGAGATCCCACGTCGTCAATAACTGGGGGTTCGCCATGTCATGCGCGTCGATCACCATGAGGGACGGCCCCGGGAATCCTCCGAAGTTCGTCACGAAGATCTTGTCGCCCCAGATGCGAAACTCATGCGGGACGATCGGGCCGAAGTCATAGGTTCCCACCCGGACCGGGTGGCTGCAGTCGCCCACAGGCGCCTGATAGAATTCCAGCAGGTTCGGCCCGGGGAGGTCGCCGAAGGCCGTGTAATCGCTGAAGGTCATGACCACGAGCATCCGTGATGTCTGGCTCCCCTCGACCTGCCCCTCTCGCGTCCCGGGCGTTCCGGGGAAGATCTGCACCAGCCGCGGATTCGCCGGGTCCGTGACGCTGACGACCGCAAGGCCGGCGTACGGGTGGGTGCCGCCGTAGAACGCCGACACGTAGGCGCAGTCATCGACCCAGGCGAGGTTCCCATTCAAGCCCCGGTTCAGGACCGAATTGTGTCCAACGAGGCCCACGTTCAAGGCGTACGGCGTCAGCGACCGGCCGCTCTGCTGATCCGCGAGCGGCACCTGTCCTTGGAGGAGCCCCCCCGGTGCGGTCTGAGCCAGTTGTCCCGATAGGACCGCGGGACGCCCGCTCACCCTCTGCGCGCGAAGGGGCTGCCCCCGTGGGCCCCCCGCCGTGGGAGACGTTACGAGCAGCAGGCACGCCAGGATGGCGCAGCCGATCTCCGGACCGAGAATGTTGATCGCGCGGCATCTCATCGCCTCGTCTCCCTTGTTCGCGTCCGCCGGAGGGACGCCGGGTCACGGCGTGGTGCCGGTCGTCGGGGTGGTGCCCGTCCCGATCGTCGTGGGTGGTAGGTATTGCACGACCCAGAACCCGCCGTAGACCGAGGTGAACCAGATGTTGCCCTGGTAGTAGCGGACGTACGAGATCGCGTAGTCCACGTTCCGGTTGAACATATGGGTGAGGCCGGTGTCGAAGAAGAGTGTGTTCGGTGTCGCTCCCGGAATGTAATACCCCACCTCGTGGGGGGCCGCGGGATTCGAGATGTCGACGACCCGGAGGCCCGACGAGTACCAGGTGAAGAACGCGAGCCTGGCATTGTTCGGATCGTCCACGCCCAGGTAGTGGGCGGAGTACATCGCGTTGTCGCCGAGGGCCTGGGTGCAGTTGGCCGGATCCTGGACCTGGAGCGAAAACGTCGAGACCTGCACCGGACGCGTTTCGTCTTGGACGTCGATGATCCGGGCCGATCCCCACGGGCAGAAGTCCGTTCTGAACGTCTCGTCCATGGCGAGGACATAGCGGCGCCCGGCGATACTGACAATCGCGGCGCTGTGCGACAGGCAGCATTCCAGGGACCACCTGAGCACGGGGCTGACCCGCTTGAGCACCGGGTTGGGCTTCCCCCCGACGACCTCGGACGTGTCGAGGATGACCAGCCCGTTTCTCGTCGGCGGCAGCGCGATGGGCTGGCTGAGCTGGATATTGACATAGATGCGGGTGCCGTCCCCGGCGAGGGCGTCGTCTCCGCCCAGGATGCTGAGATCGTGGGCGATGCCTTTGGGCATCCCGGGATCATACTGCAGATCCCACGTGGTCAACAGCGTAGGGTGCGCCATGTCCTTCGCGTCGATGACCATGAGGGACGGCCCGGGCGACCCTCCGAAGTTCGTCACGTAGATCTTGTCGCGCCAGATCTGAAACTCATGCGGGATGATCGGGCCGAAGTCGTAGGTCCCGACCAGGACCGGGTGGCCGCAGTCGCCCGGCGGCACCTGATAGAGCTGCAGCAGGTTCGGTCCC
>DATHLI010000436.1:0-12534 GCA_035488355.1 bacterium
CATGATCCCTTGGTACGTCAACCCACACTTCTCCATGATCCGTCGTGAGACGGTGTGGTGGGGGACGGTAATCGCGATGATTCGCGTCAGTCCGACTATCTCGAATCCATACCGGATGCCAGCGCGTCCGCCCTCGGTGGCGTAGCCGCGACCCCAAAACGCGCGGTGCAGTTGCCACTCCACTTCGATCTTGTCGGGACCCGGCCAGTTATCAAGGTAGTTTAGGCCGATCTTTCCGACCCATCTCCCGCTGCGCTTTTCGACGGCGGCCCAGGGCCCAAACCCACGCTCTTCCCAGAGTCGCAGGATCCGGGCATGGGCCTGCGTGGCTTCCTCGTATGATAACGGACCATACTCATGGGTAATGTACCGCATAACATCGGGATCGGCGAGCATCCGTCCGTACTCGTCCAGGTCAGCGTCCCGCCACGGGGACAGAATGAGGTGGGGTGTCTCGACCTCATGCGTCATCGGACACGCCCGTTATTTGCGTCCCGGGCACCCCTCCTCCTTCCTTTGATAAGTAAAGAACCCTCCATGTGAACGATATCGCCACCTCGGTTGAAGGAGGTAGACTTTGGTGGGAGTTTTCATCGAACTTCGATGGAATTCCCATGGAATTCCTATAGAAGGGGGCCCCAAACATGCGGGTTGCATCTCCGACCGTCGGGGTGCCGGTTCTAGGCGGACTCCGATGGCGGTCCTCGTCGATGTGGAGGGGCGGATCGCCTCCCCCGTCGCGGCCGGCGCTCGTGAAGTGTTAGCGCTCGCCGGAGGCCAGGGTGAGCCGCATCGCGCGCGTAGGTGACTATCATGTTCGGCTAGCGTGGGTGTACTCATCCACGTCGATCCATTAGGGCAAACGGCGCGCCTGACCGCCCTAGAAGCGGTCCAGCGACTTGAAGCTCAAGGGGGGGATCGATGGATCACTGGTTCGATACTCTCGCACGGAGTGTCGCGAACAAACAGACGCGCCGGACGTTCCTCCTCAGAGGCAGTCCTGCGCTGGTGGGAGTGCTGCTGCCCTTCCTCCTGCCACGACAGGCCCTTGCAGTTCCTCCGCCGAAGCCTGCAGGCCAAGGCCCCTGCCCAGCCGGCACGGAACATTGCCGGGACCAAGAGTGCTGTCCGTCCGATCAGTTCTGCGGCGCCCCTCCCAAAAAACAGTGCTTGTGTAGAACTACCAGCCAACCGCCATGTAATGGCACCACCTGTTGTGCATCCCCGACGCTTACCTGCTGCGGCACCACCTGTGTCAACACGTCAAACAATCCCAGCAACTGCGGCACCTGCGGCCATGCGTGTACGGGCGGCCAGACCTGCGTGAACGGCACCTGCACGTGCCCGTCTCCGGCGCTTGGGTCGGTCTGCGGGCCCACCTGCGGTTGTCCGAGCGGCTTCAGTTGCGTGAACGGTATCTGCACGTGCTCTGGGGCGGTCTGCGGCAGCGGCCCCAACGTCACCTGTTGTACGGGCAGCTCAACCTGCTGCGGCGGCACCACTTGTTGTGCGACTGCCAACTGCGTGAACGGAAAGTGTTGTGCCGGCCAGGTCTGCACGACGGGGGGCAACACCACCTGTTGTACGGGCAGCACGCCGATCTGCACTCCCACCGGCTGTTGCTCGGCCAGCCAGGTCTGCGCAAACAACACCATCTGTTGTGCGTCCCCTCTTAATACCTGCTGCACCAACTCAGGAGTCGGAGTCTGTACCGACTTGTTCAGCGATCCCGCCAACTGCGGCGCTTGCGGCATTAAGTGTAACCTGGCGGTCGGCCAAGTCTGCACGAGCGGGAAGTGCTCGTGCCCATCTGGGTCTACGCCCTGCGGCACCACCTGTTGTCCGACCACCCAGGCCTGCTGCAACAGCGTCTGTTGTGCGCCCGGCCAAACCTGCGTGGGCACCACCTGCACGACCGCGTGTCCGGCCGGGACGGCGCTCTGCGGCACCATCTGTTGTCCGACCACCCAGGCCTGCTGCAACAGCGTCTGTTGTGCGCCCGGCCAAACCTGCAATGGCACCACCTGCACGCTTTGCGGGGGCGCTTTCACTATATGCGCGACCAATGCTGACTGTTGTTCCGGTAATTGCGATCCCACCACCATGACCTGCATTTAGTTCGTCGTCCCAGGCTGGCAAGTTCACGTGCCAGCCTGGGACTGTTCGAGCGAGTCGATGAGTTGTAGTTCAGTGCTCAGGGGGTTGATGTAGCATGGATGGGTTCCTCCTCACCGCACGACTGCTCCTGGCCGGCGTGTTCGCCCTCGCCGGCCTGGCGAAGCTGGCCGATCGGTCCGGCGCGCGCAAGGCGCTGCGCGAGTTCGGCGTGCCTGCTCCGCTGGCCGCGCCTCTTGGGGGGATGCTGCCCCTGGCCGAGCTGGCCGCGGCCGCAGCGCTGGTGCCATTACCCTCAGCGTGGTTCGGCGCGGTCGGGGCGCTCGCACTGCTCCTCCTCTTCGTCGTCGCGATCGGCATCAACCTGGCGTTGGGGCGCACTCCGAGCTGCCACTGCTTCGGGCAGCTCGCCTCCGCCCCCGCCGGCTGGGGCACGTTGGTCCGCAATGCCGTGCTGGCCGGGGCGGCGTGGCTCATCGTCTGGCAGGGCCCCGCGCACCCCGGCGCCAGCGCGGTAAGCTGGGTGGGCGTGTTGAGCGTTCCCCAGCGCCTCGGCATCGCCGGGGCTATCATCGGCGTCGGCGTGCTCGCCCTGGAGGCGTGGCTACTGTGGCAGCTCCTGCGCCAGCAGGGGCGGCTGCTGCTGCGCCTCGACGCGATGGAGGCAAGGCTGGCCGCCCCCGCCGCAGCGACGGCAGCTACCCAGGGGCCCGCGGCCGGGCTGCCGGTCGGCGCCCCCGCGCCGGACTTCCGGCTGGTGGGGTTGCACGGCGAGCGGCTGACGCTGGAGGCGTTGCGGGCCGACGGGAAGCCGGTGCTGCTGGTCTTCAGTCATCCCGACTGTGGCCCGTGTCAGGCCCTCTTACCCGAGGTGGGGCGGTGGCAGCGCGACTATGCCGCCGCCGTGACCCTCGCGGTGATCAGCGAGGGGAGCGTCCCGGCGAACCGCGCCAAAGGGGCGGAGCACAGTGTCAGCCGGATCCTGCTGCAAAAGAAGCGGGAGGTGGCGGAGGCGTATCAGGCGACCGGCACGCCGGCGGCGGTGCTGGTGCGGCCGGAGGGGACGGTGGGCAGTCCGCTGGCCCTGGGCGCCGACGCGATCCGGGCACTGGTGGGCGGGGCGGTCGGGCAACCGGCGCCGGTACTGAGTGGGGGCGGCAATGGGTCCGCGCCCCCGAACGGTCAGGCGATTATCCCGGTCCGAGCCGCTCCCCCGGCGCTGGGGGGGCCTGCGCCTGCGCTGAAACGGCGCGACCTGCAGGGCAAGCTCATCGAGCTGTCGTCCTTCCGGGGGAGCAAGACCCTCGTGTTGTTTTGGAACCCGGACTGCGGGTTCTGCCAGCAGATGTTGGGCGACCTGAAGGCGTGGGAGGCCCAGCCGCCGCCGCAGGCGCCGAAGTTGCTTGTCGTCTCCACCGGCAGCGTCGAGCAGAACCGGGCGCTGGGGCTGCGCGCACCGGTCCTCCTGGATCACAACCTCGAAGCGGGGCAAGCGTTTGGTGCCAGCGGGACGCCGATGGCGGTGCTGGTCGATGCGGAGGGGCGGATAGCTTCCTCAGTCGCTGCCGGTGCCGCCGCGGTGTTGGCGCTTGCCGGCCGCCCAGGGTGAGCCGAATCGAGTGTAGGTGACCGCGTCGATCCATCGGGAGGGCGACTGACGGGCTCGGCCGCATTAGGAACGGTCCAGTGGCATGAAGCTCGAGGGGGGAGATCGATGGATCACTGGTTCGATACGCTCGCACGGAGTGTGGCTGACCGGCAGACGCGACGGGCGTTCCTCCGCAGGGGCAGTCCCGCGCTGGTGGGAGTACTGCTGCCCTTCCTGCTGCCACGACAGGCCCTTGCAACTCCGCCGCCGAGTCCTCCCGGTCCCTCCCCCTGCCCAGACGGTACGGAACATTGCCGGGACCATGAGTGCTGTCCGGCCGGTGCGGCCTGCACCGGCCACCCCAAACAATGCATCTGTACTAGTACCGGCCTGCCGCCATGCGGCATCGGCACCAGCACCACCTGTTGTGCGGGCGGCTTAACTTGCTGCGGCACCACCTGCGTCAACTTGTCAAACAATCCCGGCAACTGCGGCACCTGCGGCCATGTGTGTTCGAGCGGCCAGGCTTGTTGCAGCGGTACCTGTGTTGACCTGTTCACCAATCCCGGCAACTGCGGCACCTGCGGCCATGTGTGTTCGAGTGGCCAGACCTGTTGCAGCGGCACCTGTGTTGACCTGTCAACCAACCCAGGCAACTGCGGCACGTGCGGCCATGTGTGTCAGCCTCCGATGGTCGTTTGTGCGGGCGGCGCCTGCACGTGCCCGTCTCTGATCCCGACGTTCTGCAACGGCATCTGTACCAACACGTCGAGCGATCCCACGAACTGCGGCGCCTGCGGCCATGTGTGTCAGCCTCCGATGATCCTCTGCGCAGGCGGCGTCTGCGCGTGCCCGGTTGGGACGACCCAATGCGGCGGCACCTGTGCCGACACGACTAGCGATCCCGCCAACTGCGGCGCCTGCGGCCATGCGTGTCAGCCTCCGATGGTCTGTGGAGGCAGTACCTGCAGGTGCCTGCCTTCGGAGCCTGGGTCGGCCTGCAACACCACCTGTCCTTGTGCGAGCGGCCTGACCTGCTGCAACGGCACCTGTGTAGACACCAATAACAATCCCATGCACTGCGGCCATTGCAACACTGTGTGTGCGGGCGGCCAGACCTGCATGAACGGTGGCTGCACGTGCCCGCCTGCGATCCCGAAGGTCTGCAACGGCACTTGTACCAACACTTCGAGCGATCCCACCAACTGCGGCTCCTGCGGCAATGTGTGTGCGCCCAACCTGATCTGCAGTGGAGGTGCCTGCTGCCTGTCTGCCGGCAGTGGTGGTTGTGGCCCCGGCACCGTCTGTTGTGGCGGCTCGGTCTGCTGTGGCGGCCCTCCGGGCACCTGCCAGGCTACCTGCTAATAAATATGAGTCACGCTTCAATGCTCAGGGGGGTGACGTAGTATGGAGGGGTTCCTTCTCACCGCCCGACTGGTCCTCGCCGGCGTGGTGCCAGCGGGACGCCGATGGCGGTGCTGGTCGATGCGGAGGGGCGGATCGCCTCCCCCGTCGTTGCCGGTGCCGCCGCGGTGTTGGCGCTCGCCGGAGGTCAGGGTGAACCCAATCGAGCGTAGGTGACCATCGTGCTCGGCTAGGGTGGGGTACTTATCCACGTCGATCCATCGGGAGGGCGAACGACGCGCCTGGCGACAGTAGAAGCGGTCCAGTGACGTGAAGCTCGACTGGGGGAAAATCGACGGGCCGTCGCGACCCGCCCGACTGCCAAGGCATGAGACGTAAGCGAACGTGTCGGAGGATGTTGGCCTGGGCGCTCACCGCCCTCCTCGCCGTGGTGGTCCCCGTCCGGGATGGGACGAGTGCTGCCCCAGCGCAGGCGCAGCAGGTCATAATCGGGAGTGGCGGCTCGGACGGGTTTAATGGAGACGGGGCCCTCGCCCAGTCGAATGGCGTGGGCAACGGCGGAAACGGGGGCAGCAGGGGCAGCGAACGCAACCAGGGTGGCAGGGGTGGTCATGACGGCGATGGCAGGGGCGGTGGCAGCATCAACGCCGGCACCAGTGGGTCCGGTGGCGACCGCGGAATCGGCGGCGCCGGCAACTCCGGTGGACCGCTTCAGGTGGTCGTCCCGCGTCCGCCCGGCGTCGCGAGTGGGCACCTGGCGGGGATCACCTCCCCGCCGACCTTCCCGAGCTTCACCCCGCCCGGGGTCGCAGACAGCTGGAATGCGAATCACGACCTCGCCGTGTGTGCGCTCATGCTGGAGCGAGTGACCCACGTAGGTTCTGAGGTGTATTCGTTGAGCTTTCTGCAGCCAACCCTGTCCCAGTGCTCCGACCCCTTGTCTCTCAACTTCGGATGGGTTCGCGATCATCTCGCCCTGCGGTTAAAGGCGTCTACCGTCGGTGCAAATGATCCCACACCTGTGCTGAGCGGCTCTGCCAGTGGTGCGATCAGCAATCTTGCGGTTGCGCTCGAGTACACCCCAGCGGAACGTCTCTCCTGGACGGTCGAACGTCTCACGAGCGGACCACAGGTGACTACGCAGACATCGCTTCGGTATGCTCCCGCCGCTGGTTGGTACACGCTGTTGTCCCAGTCCGGATCATCCGTGGGTGACGGCATGTCGTCCACCGCGCAGCAGGTGGAGGTAGGGTACCAGAGCTTCGGCGGCCCCCAGGTGGCGTTGAGGCTCGGGCGACAGCTGTATGGAATCGTCGAGTACGATACCACGTCATTCACCGTGAGCACATCGTTGCAGGACGTCTCCGTTCAGTTCGAGTATTCCGTTTCGGCCTTGATCACGAGTCCTGAGGAGCCTTCGCCCGGACAAACCTCGTACTATCCCGCGCTCAGGTTCGCATTTCCGATGCTCGGATGGTTGTGGACGGTGACCGGAACGATGGCGGAGGGCAGTAACGTCATGGTGGACGTTTTTGTGCAAAGAAACAGTCTATCAGCGGGGCTGTCGCTCACCCCCCTCGACTTCCGGTTGTCCTACCAAGCCAACCTCTAACGGGCATACCGTCAGCAGGCCGGGTCGCCACCTACGCTTAAAGGACACCCACCTGGGGCCAACGCCGGCCCCGTCTATGGCTTCTAGGGGCGCTGAGTTTAGGCGGTATAAGAGCCGTTATGTGAACTAACCGGCTATTAAGTGATGACGATACTGCCGTCAACGGGATAATTGCCAACTAAACGCCTATTCCAACTAAACCGTTTACGGCAGCCAGCGGAGACGGAACGGGGCCTGAACCTTCACATCCCCCCCTTTGAGCAGCGACCGGATATCTTCGAAGTGATCATCGGGAAGCGACCACAGTTCCGCGCCGGCCTCAATGGCCGCGCCGGCGAGAAGGAGATCGACCGTTGTTCCCCTTTTCCCTTTTTCTGCGAGCGCCCTCCCGATTCGCGCAGCAATATATGAAGCCTCCCCGCCTGTGTCGAGGCGAGGCATCGCGCGGAAATCGGCCTCGCGGGCCAGGTGCTCCTGGGAGTCACGGATCCCACTGAGGACTTCAATCACAATGGGAGCGGCGATTGCAGCCTCCCCTGCAGCCAGGGCTTTGCGAACAGCCTCGACGATCCGCGGGTCGGGCTTTGGCCGCAAGTAGGCGATCCAAACCGAAGAGTCGATAAGCCGGAACGACAGCTACCGGCCCTCACGCATCCGGCGGATATCCGCAGGAGTCCACCGAATCGTGCTCTTCCCCGCAGCCTGCGCGAGGTTATCGGCTCGCCGGCGGCGGACGAACTCCCGCAGTGCCACCTCGACGGCCTCGCGCTTAGTGCGCACCTTTGCGAGCCGGCGGGCTTCGTCGAGGAGTTCTTCTTCGATGTCCAGCAGCGTTTTCGCCATTGAATTCGGCTCCTTCACCGCGACCCTCCCCCAATCGTATATCTTCCAAACATATATAGTCAAGATATAGTGTCCCAGCCACTCCTCGAAGGTCGGGCCGGCCAGGGTGGCGTCCGGGCTTGGCGCCAGGGCGCGCGGAAGGGAGTGCAGATCCCGGTTCCACTCCCCTGCCAGCCTGTGGAGACGAACCTAAAGCCCTTCCCATCCCCAGACCTCGAACAGGCGACCGTATGTTATCGAATTGATCATCCGGAAGAGACCTCGATTTCACCGGTATTTAAGGGGAAACCCGGAGTCAGAAGGCAGGGTTTTTCCCACCGCCCAGGTATCACTCAGCATGCCTGTCAAGGTCGGGCTGGTGGGAGCCGGCGGGATGGGCCGGCGGCACCTCGACGTGCTGGCGCGCGATCCTCGGGTCCGGATCGTCGGCGTCGCCGATACGGTGGAGGCCGCCGCGCAGTCCACGGCCCAGGCCTTCGGGGCCCGGCCGTGCCGGAGCCTGTCCGAGCTGGCCGATCTGAAACCGGACGCGGTCTACGTCACCCTGCCGAACCGCTACCACGGGGCCGTGGTGCTCGAGGCGCTCGACCGCGGGCTGCACGTGTTCTCGGAGAAGCCGATGGCCACCACGATGGAGGAGGCCCGGCGGGTCGCCGCCCGCGTGCGCCGCTCCGGCCGCGTGTATCAGATGGGCTTCAACCGCCGCTTTGCCCCGGCCTACCGCTTCCTCCGGGGCGAGATCGCCGCCGGGTTCATCCCCTACTCCGCCCACGCCAAGATCACCGACGGCGACATGCTGACGCCGTCCTGGTACATCGACCCGGCGCTCACCGGCGGGTTCCTGTACGACTGCGCCGTGCACATGATCGATCTGGTGGGGTGGCTGGTCGGCCCGATCCGGCAGGTCGCCGCGCGCGGACGGCGGAGCTGCTATCCCGACCAGGACGACATCGTCCTGATGCTGTGGTGCGAGGGCGACCGCCCGGCCGCCCTCACCACCTGCGGGCACGCCTCCTGGGCGAAGCCGACGGAGCGCGTGGAGCTCTTCGGCGATCACGCGCTGCTGGTGTCCGAAGACATGGACCGCGCGCGCCACGCCACCCGCGAGGCGCCGGAGCCGGCGTGGCGGCAGTTCGCGTCGCCCGATGACGTCACCGCGCAGGGGTACGTGGACGAGGATCGGGCGTTCATCGACGCCTGCCTGGGGGAGGCGCCGCCGCCCGTGACCGTGGACGACGCGTTTGCGAGCATCGCCGTCATCGACGCGGCCTACGCCAGCCTGCGCGGCGGCGGCCGTCCGGAGTCGGTTTCTCAAGAATGACAGCGAGCGAGAGAGGATAGCAGGCCACACAAGGGAGGGGACGCAATGAAAAAGCTCGGAGGCATCATCGCGGTCATCGTGATCGGGCTCCTCGGATCGGTAGGACCGGCGGCCTGGGCCGTCAACCCCGTCGGGGGCGGCAGCTTCAACGTGCAGAGCCACATCGACCTCGGCACGCTGTCGCGGGCCAACTTCACGCAGGTGCTCACGCCGGTCGCCAGGACGCAGAGCGTGGTGTTCTATGACTTCGCAGACACCCTCTGCGAGCTCCTGGCCAAGGAGGTGGGCGACTGGAGCAAGGCGTCCGGCATCGGGGTCAAGCACGTCTGCGTGGACGGGGACGTGGCGACCCAGCAGCTGATCGCCGAGCGCCAGGCCGGGAAGTCCCCGTCGGCCGACGTGTTCTTCCTGCCGAACAACAACATCCGGCTGATGACCGGCGCGGGCCTGGTCGCCAATATTGCGCTCGTGGACCTGCTCCCCAACGCGCACGGCGTCGACCCGGCGGTCGCCCGCGCGTCTCGCGGCTACCTGCACGGCGGGACGGCCCTGCCCTTCCACCGGAACCAGACCGTCGTCGCGTACAACGGCCAGTTCGTGTCCAAGCCGCCGGACACGTTTGCGGCGCTCGCGGAGTTTGCCAGGACCCACTCGGGCAAGGTGGCCATCACGACACCCAACCGCGGTGGCAGCGGCTCGGGCTTCCTCGAGACCGCGCTCCTCGCCCTGGCCCCGCAGTGCGCGAAGGACCTCTACACCTACAACATCGCCGACGCGCAGGCCAAGGACATCGCCGTGAAGTGCATGCCCTCGGTCGTCGGCTACTTCAAGACGCTCAAGCCCTACGTCACGTTCACGAACGGCAACGAGGCGTCCGTGCAGGCCCTCGCGAACAACACGGCGTACATCGCGACCGTGTGGGAGGACGACCTTTACACGCTGGCCACGAAGGGGCTCGTCCCGCCGACCGTGCACCCGATCCTGCTGGCGAGCGGAGAAGTCGGCGACGGGGACGCCATGATCGTCGTGTCGACGACCCAGAAGCTCGAGGCCTCGCTGCTGCTGGCGGATTTTCTGATGGGCGACAAGGTCCAGATCGACAAACTCGAGCAGACGGGCAGCCGGACGGCCCGCGTGGACCTGCAGACGCGCGGGCACATCCCGGCCACCATGGCGCCGTTCCTCCTGTCGGACGCGATGTACCATGAGCGCACGCGGACGCGGATCAACGGCGTGATCTCCAACGCGGCGGTCGCCATCTTCATCAAGGAGATTCTCCAGTAGCATGGCCCAGGTCGAACTGCGCGGCGTGACCAAGGTCTACGGGGCGACCGCCGCCGTGCAGGATGTGCACCTCGAGGCCAAGGATGGCGAGTTCCTCACCATCCTTGGCCCGTCGGGGTGCGGCAAGACGACGACGCTGCGAATCATCGCGGGGCTGCTCGACCCCGACGGCGGCGAAGTGCTCCTGGACGGGCGGCCGGTCCACCACCTCCCCGCGCACCGCCGGGAGACCGCGATGGTGTTCCAATCCTACGCGCTGTTTCCGCACATGACGGTCGAAGAAAACGTCGCCTTCGGCCTGCGGATGCGCCGGGTGCCGGAGGAGGAACGGCGGGTCCGGGTCGAGGAGGCCCTCCGGATGGTCGAGCTGAGCGGGCTCGGGGGCCGCTACCCGCGGGCGCTGTCGGGCGGGCAGCAGCAGCGGGTGGCGGTGGCCCGCGCGGTGGTCA
The DNA here is from genome assembly GCA_035488355.1 of bacterium. Taxonomy (GTDB): domain Bacteria; phylum Sysuimicrobiota; class Sysuimicrobiia; order Sysuimicrobiales; family Segetimicrobiaceae; genus Segetimicrobium. The sequence continues at coordinate 10,578 of DATHLI010000436.1, forward strand.
CGCGCCCCAAGGTCCTCCTGTTCGACGAGCCGCTCAGCAACCTCGACGCGAAGCTGCGGGAACGCCTGCGCCTGGAGCTGCGCGCGCTGCAGCAGCGGCTCCGCGTCACGACGATCTACGTCACCCACGACCAGGCCGAGGCCCTCGTGCTCTCCGACCGCATCGTCGTCATGCACCGCGGCCGGGTGGTGGAGGTCGGAACGCCGCAGGACGTCTACCGGCGGCCGCGGGCGCGCGTGACCGCGGAGTTCCTCGGGGTCGCCAACCTCATCCCCGCCACCGTCGCCGCGGTCCAGGGCGCCCGGTACGTCGCCGACACGGCGATCGGGCGGCTGGAAGTGGCCTGCGCGGACCGCCTGGCTCGGGGCGACGCGGTGACGCTGTCGTTTCGGCCGGAGGACATCCGTATCGGTCCCGGCCCGGTCAACTGCCTGTCCGGCGCCGTCCAGCAGGCGGCGTACCTCGGCTCGATCACCGACTACGTCATCCGCGTCAACGACGTGCTGCTGCGCGTGCAGGAGCCGGGCGAGCCGGCGCGCGGCGTCGGCGAGACCGTCAGCCTCGTGCTGCCGGCCGCCCCCGCGGTCATCCGAGAGCCGTAGCGCGTGGGTCAGGCGGTCGTCGCGCCGGCTCCCCTCCTCGACCGGCCGCGCCACGCGGCGCGGCGGCGCCGGGACCGGTGGGTGGACCTGGGCCTCCTCCTCCCCGGCGCCGGGTTCCTGGCGCTCTTCCTGGTCGTGCCGCTCGCGCAGGTCTTCCTGCGCAGCGTCGGGCTGGCGGTTATCGGGGAGGCCGGCCGGTTCACCTGGGACTACTACCGCCAGTTCTGGGCGGAGGCGCAGTACCGGGACGGCTTCTTCTTCAGCCTGTGGCTCGGGGTGGCCTCGACCGTGCTCAGCCTCGGGATCGCGCTCGTCTTCAGCGCGTTGATGCAGGTCCGATTCCCGGGACGGCTCCTGATCAGCGTGCTGTACAAGATCCCGCTGGTCGTCCCGAGCCTCGTCGCGGCGTTCCTGATCCTGAGCCTCATCGCCCCCGGCGCGATCCTGGCCCGCCTGGTCTTCCACTGGGGCTGGACCTGGCCGCAGCTCGTCTACGATCGGTGGGGCTGGGGGATCATCCTCGTGCTGGTCTGGCACAACGTGCCCTTCATGATGGTGATCATCTCCGCCGTCATGGCGGGGATCCCGCAGGACGTCATCGATGCCGCCCGCAACCTGGGCGCGCCGCCCTGGGAGGTGTTCCGGCGGGTGACCGTCCCCCTCTCCATGTCCGGGATCTCGGCCGCCGCGCTCCTCGTGTTCATCCAGGTGTTCGGCGCGTTCGCCGTCCCGTCGCTCCTGGAGTCGGCCTATCCGCTGGCGCTGCCGGTGATCATGCAGACCGAGATGATGGACCACGCCAACTGGGCGCTCGCCTCGGCGCTCGGGTCGGTCCTGACGATCGCGTCGGCGATCGTCCTCTTCCTGTATTACCGGCTGGTGGCGGGCCGGGGCGCGATGGTCCGGTGACCCGCACCTGGTTCTTCCCCACGCGCTCGTTCCAGTGGCTGCTCACCGCGCTGTTCTTCGGCCTCGCCCTGATCGGCCTGACCGTTCCCCTGGTCGTCGGCGTGCTGTGGTCGCTCGTGAACCCCCGCGCGGGCTGGTTCCCGCCGAGCCTTGTTCCGCCGAGCCTCTCGCTGGACAACTGGCGGGCCATGTTCTCGGTGCCGGAGATGGGGGACGCGGTGGTCGCCAGCTTCACGATCGCGCCGATCGTGACCGTCCTCTGCGGCGCCCTGGCGCTGCCGACCGGCTACGCGCTCGGCCGGCGGGAGGTGCCGTTCCGGCGGGCGATCGAGTTCCTGGTGCTCGCGCCGATCATCATGCCGGGGATCGTGATCGCCACCGGCCTCGGCTCGATGTTCATCCGGCTCGGGCTGGAGCACACGCTGGCCGGCGTGATCCTGGTCCAG
>DATHLI010000437.1:0-5095 GCA_035488355.1 bacterium
GGGGCTGGGGAAGCCCTGCGTCGCCGGCGCGGAGGCGATCAGGGTCGATCCCCAGGCGAAGCAGTTCAGCGTCGACGGCCGGGTGATCCACCAGGGGGAGTTCATCTCCATCGACGGCACCACCGGAGAGGTCTTCGGCCGGGCCATCCGGACGCTCGATCCCGACCTGAGCAAGGACCGGGACCTGCAGACGCTGCTCGGGTGGGCCGACCGCGCGCGCCGGCTGGGCATCTGGGCCAACGCGGACTACCCGCGGGATGCGGCCCGCGCCCGCGAGTTCGGCGCGGAGGGGGTCGGGCTGTGCCGGACGGAGCACATGTTCTTCGAGGAGGACCGCCTGCCGATCGTCCGGCGGATGATCCTGGCCGAGACCGACGCGGAGCGCCAGCGGGCGCTCGACCAGCTCCTGCCCATTCAGCGCGGGGATTTCACCGGCATCCTCCGCGAGATGGCGGGGGCCACCGTGGTGATCCGGCTGATCGACCCGCCGCTGCACGAGTTCCTCCCCCGGTACGATGAGCTGCTCGTGGAGGTCACCGAGCTCCGCGTGCGCGGAAACGATCCCCAGGCACTCGCGGAGAAAGAGCGGCTGCTCCGGGCCGTGGCGGGGATGCGGGAACAGAATCCGATGCTGGGGCTGCGCGGCATCCGGCTGGGAATTCTCTTTCCGGGGATCATCGACATGCAGGTCCGGGCGATCCTGGAATCCGCCTGCACCCTGGCCAAGCAGGGAATCGTGACCCATGCCGAGATCATGATCCCGCTCGTCGGTCATCCGAATGAGCTGCGGGTCGTGGAGGAGCGCCTCAGGCCGCTCGCCGAGCGCGTGATGGCCGAGCAGGGGGTGCGGGTGAAATACAAGTTCGGGACGATGATCGAGGTGCCGCGCGCGTGCGTGGTCGCGGACGAGATCGCCAAGCTCGCGGAATTCTTCTCCTTCGGCAGCAACGACCTGACGCAGCTGATCTATGGGTTCAGCCGCGATGACGCCGAGGGCAAGTTCCTCCTCCGGTATGTGAACGAGAAGATCCTGCCCGAGAACCCCTTCCAGGTGCTGGATACCCGGGGCGTCGGGGGCCTGATGGACATGGCCGTCCGGCTCGGGCGGCAGACCCGCCCGGACATCGAGCTCGGCATCTGCGGCGAGCATGGGGGCGATCCCGCCAGCATCGAGTTCTGCCACAAGATCGGCCTGACCTACGTCAGCTGCTCGCCGTACCGGGTGCCGACGGCCCGGCTGGCTGCCGCGCAGGCGGCCCTGAAGGAGAAGCAGGCGCGGGCCGAGCGGGACCGCTAAGGGCGGTGCGGGAATCGCTCCGTCGGAGCGGGCGAAAGCAACGGCGATGATCCCGCGCGAGCGGACGGAAGCGTGGGAGGAACAGCTCCTCTCGTCCCACGCCACGAGGAGCGCCCGGTCCCGAGGCCGGGCCCGGCCCGAGCCCCCCGACGAGCTGCGGACGGTGTTCCAGCGCGATCGGGACCGCATCCTCCACTCCAAGGCCTTCCGCCGCCTGATGCACAAGACGCAGGTCTTCCTCGCCCCCGAGGGCGACCACTACCGGACGCGGCTGACCCATACGCTCGAGGTCGCGCAGATCGCGCGGACGATCGCACGGGCGATCCGGCTCAACGAGGACCTGACCGAGGCCATCGTGTTGGGACACGACCTGGGGCACCCCCCCTTCGGGCACGCCGGAGAGGAGGCCCTCAACCGGGCGATGGCGCAGCACGGCGGGTTCCGGCACGACATCCAAAGCCTCCGGGTCGTCGAAGTGCTGGAGCGCCGCCGCAGCAGAGAGGGGGTCTACCAGGAAGGTCTGAACCTCACCTGGGAGGTCCGCAACGGCATCGGAGGCCATTCCAAAGGACCGTCCGACATCGAGATTTTTCCGGATCTCGAGGCGATGCAGCCCGCGTCGGGCCCGGAGACCGTGGAGGGGCAGCTCGCGCGCGTGGCCGACCGGATCGGGTACGTCCACCACGACACCGATGATGCGATCCGGGCGGGGCTCATTCGGGAAGAGGACGTTCCTGAGGCGGTCCGCCGCGTCCTCGGGCAGACCCGCGGCCAGTGGATCGACACCACGGTCCGCGATCTCGTCGCCCGGTCGGCCGACGGCGGGCGGATCCAGATGACCGAGGACGTCCGCACCGCGCTCAACCGGCTCAAGGACTTCCTGTTCGAGGTAGTGTATCAGGGGTCGGCGGCCAAAGCGGAGGTCGCGAAGTCCCAGCGGCTGCTGCTCGAGTTGTTCGAGTACTTCATCGAGCACCCCGGGGAGATCAGCGAGGACTCCCGGCGGCTGCTCGACGAGGGCCGCGTGACCGTCGAACGGGCCGTGTGCGACTTCCTCGCCGGCATGACCGACCGGTTCGCGATCCGGATGCAGGAGCAGCTGTTCGTGCCCCGGACCTGGGCGAGTTATTAAATGGAGAGGGGGCGGACGATGCGGACCGCGGATGAGTACCGGGCAAGCCTCCGGGACGGACGGGTCGTCTATTACGAGGGACAGCGCGTGCGCGACGTGACCGCGCATCCCGCCCTGCGGGTGGCCGTGGACCACGCCGCGCTGGACTATGAGATGGCCGCCGATCCCCGGCACCGGCCGCTCGCGGTGGTCCCCCGGCCCGGCGGCGGAGAGATGAGCCGCTATTTTGCGCTCCCGAGGACCGCGGAGGACCTCCTGGCGCGGATGGGCCTGATCGAGGCCGGCACGCGCGTCGGGGGGACCATCGTGCCCCTGTTGAAGGAGATCGGGACCGACGCGCTCTTCGCCCTGCACCTGATCGGGCACGACCTGGACCGCGCCCGCGGCACCCGGTACCTCGACCGGATCGGGGCGTTCTACGCGCATTGCCGGGACAACGATCTGGCGATGGCCGTGGCCCAGACCGACGTGAAGGGCGACCGCGGGGCGGGGCCGAGCGAACAGTCGCACCCGGATTACTACGTGCGGATGGTCGAGGAGCGCTCCGACGGCATCGTCGTCCGCGGCGCGAAGGTCCACACCTCGGTCTCCATGAACGCCAACGAGTTGATCGTCCTGCCCACACGCGCGCTGGGGGAGGGCGATCGCGCCTACGCCGTCGCATTCGCCGTGCCCGTGGCGACCCGGGGGCTGACCCTGGCGGTGAGCCCCTACGGCGGCCACACCGCCTCGTCGTTCGAGCACCCCCTCTCCAGCCGGCACCGCATGACAGAGACGCTCACCGTCTTCGACGACGTCTTCGTGCCGCGCGACCGGGTGTTTCTGCAGGGGGAGTGGGACTATGCCGGCCCGCTGGCCCGGACGTTCGTCGAGTTCCACCGGTTCACCGCGGTCTCGTACAAGCTGCCGCTGGTCGATCTCCTCGCCGGCGCCGCCCAGTTGATTGCCCAGTACAACGGGATCGAGCGGGCCGGGCACATCCGCGACAAGATCACGTGGCTGGTCGCGTACGCCCGGACCCTCAGGGCCCTCACCCGCATGGCCGCGCTCGACTGCCATCAGGGCGCGTTGGGGATCGCCGTCCCCGATCCGGGGACCATCAACATCGCCAAGCTGCACTTCGCCACCCAGTTCCACGACGCGATTGCCCGCGTGCAGGAGATCGCCGGCGGCCTGCTCGTCACCGCCCCAGGGCAGGCCGACTGGGAGCAGCCGGCCCTGCGGCCCCTGATCGAACGCTACCTGGGCGGGAAGGGCGTGGGGGCCGAAGCGCGGCTGCGTCTGCTCCACCTGATCTCGGACGTCACGACCTCGGCCCTGGGCGGGTACCACGCCGTGCTGGCGATCCACGCCGAAGGCTCCATCGAGGCCGAGAAGCTGACGATCTACCGGACTGCGCCGATGGACAACTATGTGGCGCTGGCGAAGGAGCTCGCCGGCATCGCCGACTGAATCCCTTCCGAGGGAGGCGGTCGACCGGAGGACAGGTCGCCCTTATGGCTCGGGACCGGTTCTGGGATCGCGATGTCGAGACGCTCTCCCGCCGAGATCTCGAGGCGCTCCAACTCGAGCGGCTCCGCCGGCAGCTGGTCCGTTGTTACGAGCAGTCGCCCTTCTACCGGGAGAAATTCGACCGCGCCGGGGTGGCGCCGCGCCATCTGGAGCGGCTCACCGACATCGGCCGTTTCCCGTTTGTCACCAAGCAGGAGTTGCGCGACGAGCAGGCCGCCCACCCGCCGTTCGGGCGGTACGTCCTCGCTCCGCGGGGCGCGTGGCGCGAGCTCCATCCATCGTCGGGGACCACCGGGAGCCCGGTGAACACGATCTGGTCGGCCGCCGACGTGGAGGTCATCACCGACCACACCGCGCGGACGATGTGGTCGTTTGGGGCCGGTCCGGGAGACGTGATCCAGAACGCGTTCGCCTACGGTCTCTGGGTGGCGGGGCTGGCGGTGCACTACGCCGCCGCCCGCATCGGCGCGTTCTGCGTGCCCACGGGCACGAGCCCGGCGCCCCGGCAGATCGAGATGCTGGCCCGCACCCGCGCCACCGTCCTGCTGGCCACTCCCTCGTTTGGCCTCTACATCGGCGAGCGGCTGCGGCAGGCGGGAGACGCGGGGGAGCCGCTGGCGCTCCGCGCCGGATGCTTCGGCGGGGAGGCGGGGACGGAGCTCCCGAGCACCCGGGGGCGGCTGGAGCGGGCGCTCGGGATCGACGCCTACGATTACTACGGCCTCGCGGAGATCGCGCCCACGTTCGCGAGCGAGTGCACGGAGAAGGCGGGGCTCCACTGGGCGGAGGATCACTACCTCATCGAGATCGTCCACCCCGAGACCCGGGAGCCTGTCCCCCCGGGTGACCAGGGGATTCTGGTGGTGACCCACCTGACACGAGAAGCGACCCCAATGATCCGGTACTGGACAAACGACTACGCGCGGCTGGATCCGGTCGCGTGCCGGTGCGGGCGGACCCACGCGCGCTCCCCACAGGGGATCGTCGGCCGCAGCGACGACCTGATCGTGTTTCGAGGGGCGAAGTTCTACCCGGTGCAGGTCGAGCAGACGGTTCGGGCCTTCGCCGAGCTCAGCGACGAGTTTCGAATCGAACTGGAGACCGAACGCGAGACCGGACTGGATCGCTGCACCGTCGTCGTGGAGGCGGGGCCG
>DATHLI010000438.1:0-5301 GCA_035488355.1 bacterium
AAAGAAGACGTTGAGTCCGCGCATCTTGAGGAACCGGGCCCTGGCGTCCGACGCCGTCATCGTGAACCAGTGCCCGATGTGCAGATCCCCGCTGGGATACGGGTACATCGTCAGGAAATAGAATTTCGGCCGGTCGGACCGCTCCCGGGTCCGGTACAGCCCGTCGGCCTCCCACCGGGCCTGCCACTTCGGCTCGATCTGCTTGGGATCGTAGGCGTCGCCCATACGGCTCCGTGATCGCGCACGACGGCCCGCGGGGCGTGGAGCCCTCGCGGGCGCCGGGCGCGGAAAGATTATCCTCTACTGTACCGTGTCAGGCGGGCACGAGCAAGAGTTTCCCGGTCGTTCCCCGGCTGGCGAGGAGCCGCTGCGCCTCCGCCGCTTCCGCGAGACGGAAGGTCCGCTCGATGCGGAGCCGGAGCCGGCCCGCGCCGACCCATCCCAGGACGTCGCCGGCGCGCGCGTTGAGCTCGTCGGGCGTCTGCGTGTAGTTGCCGAGCGTGGGGCGGGTAAGGAAGAGCGAGCCCTTCTGGTTCAGCACCTGGGGATCGACGGGCGGCACCGGCCCGCTCGCCTGCCCGAAGAGCACGAGATAGCCCCGGGGGGCGAGACAGTTCAGGCTCTTGTCGAAGGTCGTCCTGCCGACGGAATCGTAGACGACCTGGACCCCCCGCCCTCCCGTCAGCCGCTTGACCTCCGCCTCGAAATCCGCCTGCGTGTAATCGATGATCTCGTCCGCGCCGGCGTCCCTGGCCAGCCGCGTCTTCGCCTCGGTGGAGACGGTGCCGATCACGCGGGCGCCCAGCATCTTCGCCATCTGCACCAGGAGCAGTCCGACCCCTCCGGCCGCGGCGTGCACCAGCGCCGTGTGCCCCGCCTTGAGCGGGTAGGTGCTGTGAGACAGGTAGTGCGCGGTCATCCCCTGCAGCATGGCCGCCGCGGCGGTGCGGGCGTCGATCCCCCGCGGCACCCGCACGAGCCGCCACGCCGGGACCACCGCCTGTTCGGCGTAGGCCCCCAGCGGTCCCGTATAGACGACGCGTTCGCCCGGTTCGAGCCCGGACACCTCCGGTCCAAGGGCCGCCACCGTGCCGGCGGCCTCGACCCCGGCGGTGAACGGCAGCGCCGCTTTGGTCCAGCCGAGGCGATAGTAGATGTCGGTGAAATTCACCCCGGCCGCTTCGATCTTCACCAGCGCTTCCCCACGCGCCGGCGTCGGAGTGGGGACCTCCTCGAAACGCAGGACTTCAGGGCCGCCGGTCGTATGCACGCGAACCGCTTTCATGCTGTTCCTCCTCGGCTCAAAGTCTCTTCCAGCCAAACTTCTTTAGGTCGATCCGCCCGCGGGCGAATCGCACGCCTTCCTGATGCAAGCGCGCGCGTTGCAGATGATACCCTCCGGTCGGGCGCCAGCTGATGTTCCCCTGCGCGTTCACCACCCGGTGCCAGGGCACATCATCGCCGCACGCCGCGAGCGCCCATCCGACCGTGCGCGCGCCGCGGGGGATCCCGAGGGCGCGGGCGATCGAGCCGTAACTGGCGACGCGCCCGCGCGGAATCTGGCGGACCAGGGCATACACGCGCGCAAAGACCGGGGACGGCGCCGCGCCGCGCCGGCCTTGGGGGTCCTGGCTCACGCCGCGGGCCCCGGCGATCGGAAAGCGAGTCACGCCACAGCCATACGATGCGGATTCCGGTTGTCCTCCCCCGGCCGCAAACGGGGCATGTTTCAAGCGCGGCGGCGCACCGACCCGGAAGGCGCGGACTCTGCGCCGGCAGCCGCGAGGAGGGTGAGACGATGGCAGCCGTTGATGTACGCTACGATGAACCCGAGGTCCGCGTCACCCCTCCGGGGCCCCTGGCCCGGGCGGTGATCGCCAAAAGCGCGGCGGTGATGTCGCCATCGTGCCACAGCGAGTTTCCTCTGGTGATGGAGCGGGGGGAGGGCGTCTGGGTCTGGGACGTCGATGGGAACCGGTTCCTGGACCTGTTCGCCGGAATCGCGGTGTCGGCGGCAGGACACAACCATCCGGCGGTGATCGCGGCCGTGCAGGCGCAGGTGGAGAAGTTCCTGCACGCGGGCGGCGCCGACGTCCACTACGCGGTGATGGCCGACCTGGCCGAGGCCCTCGCGCGCCTCGGGCCTGGGAAGGGCCGAAAGCGGGTCCTGTTCACGAACTCGGGGACCGAATCCGTCGAGGCGGCCATCAAGCTGGCCCGTTACCACACGGCCCGGCCCGCCGTCATCGCGTTCTATGGGGCGTTCCACGGACGCACCGCGGGATCGCTGGCGCTGACGGCCAGCCGGAGCCGGTACCGCCGCCATATGGGGCCTTTTATGGCGGAAGTCTACCATGCGCCCTTCGGCGATCCGGACGGGGTGCAGCGGCTGCTCGACCACGTCGTCCATCCCGACGATGTCGCTGCGATCGTGGTGGAACCGATCCAGGGGGAGGGCGGATACCGGTTCTCTCCCGATGGGTTCCTTGCGGCCCTGCGGAGCATCGCGGACCATCACGGGATCCTGCTGATCGCCGACGAGGTGCAGAGCGGGTTGGGACGCACCGGACGGATGTGGGCGGTCGAGCACTGGGGGGTGGCCCCGGACATCCTGGTGACGTCCAAGGGGCTCGCGGCCGGCATTCCCCTGGGTGCGCTGATCGCGCCGGAGGAGATCATGACGTGGCCGCCCGGTTCGCATGGGAGCACGGCGGCGGGGAACCCTCTTGCGTGCGCAGCGGCACTGGCGGTCCTGGAACTGGTCGAAGGGGGTCTTGTGGACCACGCGGCCCGCGCCGGCAAGGTCCTGCTCGACGGGGTCCGGGAACTCGCGGCGAGGCACCGGATGCTGCAGAATCCGCGGGGGCTGGGGCTCATGGTCGGGGTGGATGTGGTCGATGATGAGGGCCGGGCCTCCCCGACCAGGCGGAATGCGCTGGTACAGGAGTTCTTCCAGGCCGGCCTTCTCGCCATCGGGGCGGGGAACGCGACGCTGCGATTCTCTCCGCCGCTCGTGATCAGCGAGCACGAGATCGCCGCGGGTCTTCGCGTGATAGATCGCGTCTTCGGCCGCCACAAGGGTTGATCTCGGGCCGCCGGCCTCAACGCCAACGCAGACGCAAAGACGCCAGGTGGAGGACTCTCCTCCACCTGGCGTCTCCCTACAGTAACCGCAAGCTCAGGATGACCGGAACACTGGTGGAGCTGGTGGGAATTGAACCCACGGCCTCCTCTACGCCAAAGAGGCGCTCTCCCGCTGAGCTACAGCCCCACAGTACTGCGATGCGACGCCCAGATTATACCGGATCGTGGAGGGCGGAACAACGGCTGCCCGCGGCGCGGGCGGGACGTCCCGCTCGAATCGGTGTCCCCGCCCGACCGCTCACGCCGGGGTCACGCGCCCGTATCGCTTGAAAGCTCGACGACGGGGGCGTCGCCCCACAACCGCTCGAGGTTGTAGTACTGCCGCTCCGGCGGCGCGAAGACGTGGACGACGACGTCGCCAAAATCCAGCAGGACCCACCGCCCCTCCTCGCGGCCCTCGGCGCGCCCCGGCCGCTCGCCGGCCGCCCGCAGCGTCTCCTCCACCGCCTCGGTGATCGCTCTGACCTGGATCCGATTGGTGCCGCTGGCGATGACGAAGAAGTCGGTGACCGGCGTGTGCTCCTGGACGTCCAGCACGACGACGCGCTCCGCAAACTTGGCCTCGGCGGCGGTCGCCGCCAGGAGCGCCTTGCGACGTCCCTCCACTACGCGCCTCGCGGGTGTGTTTCGGCGGGCATCCCCGAGTACAGCCGGTGCTTCGCGATGTATTCCTCGACCGCTTCGGGCAGCAGGTACTTGACCGGCCGCCCATCGCGGACGCGGGCGCGGATGTCCGTGCTGCTGATGGCCATCGCGGGAATCTCCATCGTCTGGACGTTCCTGAGCCGGTCGCCCAGCCGGTGGTTGGCGGACGACCAGACCGAGGAATCCACGGGATAGCCCGGCCGGCTCGCGGCGATGAACCGGCACAGCCCGAGCAGCTGCTCGGTCTCGCGCCATTCGCCGTGCAGGATCTGCTGGAGCGCGTCCGCGCCGGTGATGTAATAGAGGTCGTCGCCGTCCCGGGTCCGGCGCAGCTCCCGGATCGTGTCGATCGCATACGACGGGCCCGACCGGTCGATCTCGATCCGTGAGACCGTGAAGTGCGCGTTGGTGACGGTGGCGAGGAACGTCATCAGGTACCGGTGTTCGGGATCGGACACCTCACGGGGTTCCTTGTGCGGCGGATGGCGGTTGGGTACGAACACCACCTGCGCGAGCCCAAACTGCCACCGCGCCTCTCCGGCGGTGACGAGGTGGCCGTAGTGAATGGGATCGAACGTTCCGCCCATAATGCCGATCTTACTCACGCCCGCCTCCGCACTCCGGTGTCTCGGGCAGCCGCCCACCGCCCGTGTTCTCTTCCCCGAACGGGACCTCCTCCGGGACCGGCCGCGGCTGGGCCTGAAGGAGCGCGCGGATCGCCTGGAGGAGCGCCGGGATCCCTTCCCCCGTCGCCGCGGAAATCGGCACCACGGCCCGCCCGCGATCCGCGAGCGACGCGGCGAACGCGCGCCACCGGGCCCTGGCCTCCGGAAGGTCCAGCTTGTTCGCGGCGACGATGGTGGGGCGATCGGTGAGGGGGGGCGTGCGCATGGCCAGCTCGCGCTCGACCGTTTCCAGTTGCCCCAACGGATCGCCGCCGGAGAGATCGACGACGTGCACGAGCAGGCGGGTGCGCTCGATGTGCCGGAGAAACTCGTGCCCGAGCCCGGCGCCGCGGTGCGCGCCTTCGATCAGCCCCGGGATATCCGCCACCACGATCCCCGGCGCGTCCGGGAGCGGCACCACGCCCAGCCCCGGTTCGGTCGTTGTAAACGGATAGGCCGCCACCTTCGGCCGGGCGGCCGAGATCCGCGCCAGCAGCGAGGACTTGCCCGCGTTCGGCAGGCCGACCAGGCCGACATCGGCGAGGAGGCGGAGCTCCAGACGCACCCAGCGCTCTTCGCCGGTCTCTCCCGGCTCCGCCTCGCGCGGGGCTCGGTGCGTCGGGGTGGCGAAGTGAGCGTTCCCCCGCCCGCCCCGCCCGCCGCGAGCCAAGACGAACCGCTCGCCCGCCGCGGTGAGATCGGCCATCCGGGTCCCCGTCGCGTCATCGAGCACCGTGGTGCCTACGGGAACCGCGATGAATCGGTCCTCCCCGGAGCGACCGGCGCGCCGGCTCCCCTCTCCATGGCCGCCGCGGGCCGCGATGAACCGGCGGCGGTAGCGGAACGG
>DATHLI010000439.1:0-6720 GCA_035488355.1 bacterium
TTGTAGCCGAGGGTTTTCCAGATGCTGAAGATGATGATGGCCGAGAGCGCCTGATGACTGGACAATAACCACGGCTGCGGCGGGAGATGCAGGAGCTTCAGGAAGACGTTGAACAGCCCGTACTGCGGATTGTACATCCACCACCAGACCACCGCGGCGGCCGTCGTGCTGGTGACGGTGGGAGAGAAGTACACAGCCTTGAGCAGCTCCTTCAGGCGAAACTCCTCGATGAAGAGCACCGCCAGCACCATGGCCAGGGCGGCGGAGACCGGCACGATCACCACCGCATAAACCAGGGTGTTCTGGAGCGCCTGGCGGAATACGCCGTCCTGAAACATATCGAGAAAGTTTCCGAGCCCGAGGAAGGTGAGCCGCTGCCGCACTAACTCGACCTTGAAGAAGCTGAAGTAGAGCGTTTGCGCCGACGGCCAGACCCGGAAGAGGACGAAGAGGATGATCACCGGCGAAATGAAGGCATACGCATGGACGTAGTGACGGCGGTACATCCACCGCGCGGACCGGCGGGCGGCGTGGATCACGCGGTCACCCTAATGCGGGACATGCGCCAACAACCGGGCCTGCCGCCGGCGCTCTGCGGCAGGCCCCCGTGGTCCCGCGGTTACTTTGCGGCGTCGGCGATGGCCTTGTTCCCTGCCTGCGCGGCTTCGGCCAGCGCCTGGTCAACGGTCGCCTCTCCGTGCCACGCCTTCTGGATCCCCGCGCCCAGCGCCTGCATGACGCCGTCGAGCCCGAGGTTCATGGGATACCGGCGACCGTATTTCGCGATCTTGAGCAGCGCCTGATCGTAGCTGTCGGACCTGAACGGCTCCTTGCTCCAGTTGCTCTTGTACCGCGGGGTCATCCCGAACTTGGCCGCGATCGAGTAGTCGTTCGCCTCGGTGCTGAGCCACTCGATCGCCCGCCAGGCCGCCTCCTTGTTCTTGGCCCCCTTTGGGACGCTGAACAGCCAGCCGCCGAGCAGGGTGACCGGTGTGTCGCCCGCCTTGGGCACCGGTGGCACCTCCATCCCCCACCCGGTCTGCCACGGCATAGTGGGGGCCTCCTTGGGCTGGCGGGCCCGGATGCTGACCGCTTCGCTGATCTGCATCGAGGCGATCCCCTTCAGGAACGCCGCGCGCGGATCCGGGAAGTTGAGGCTCGTGCACTTGTCGTCGTTCAGCATGGTGAGCACGAGCCGCAGCGCTGATCGGCCGGCCGCGTTGTCAAACATGACCTGGCCGCCGCGGAGCGCATTCGCGTCGTTGACGAGATCGCCGCCTGCGCCCCACAGCGCCCAGGCGAACTTGTCGACAATGCCGTGGGGCTCGCCGACGTGACGGATGGCGAATCCGACGCGGGTCAAGGTGCCGGAGGCGTCACGGCGGGCCAGCTTCCTGCAGTCGGCGCGGAGCTCGTCCCACGTCTGGGGGCCGCGATTCGGATCGAGGCCCGCCTCCTGAAACTGCTGTTTGTTCCACGTCAGGGCGTACACATCGTAGCCCATCTGCGGATAGCCATACATCGTCCCGCCGCCGAAATCAGAGAGCGCCGCCACGTCGGGGGAGACGGCCGCCAGCCATCGCTTCGCCATCGCGGGGGCGACCTGCTCCAGCATCCCCTCCTTGAGGAAGCCGGAGGCCCACGAGTGATCGATGAAGATGATGTCCGCGATGTTCCTCCCCGCCGCAGCCGCGAAGATCTTCTGCTCCATCGTGTCGTAGTCAAGGCCGACAAGTTCGACGTGGACGTTGCTCGTGGCCTCGAACGGCTGGAACAGGGCCGGATCGTGCAGCGGACTGACCGGACCTGCCGCGACATCCCCCGCGGGATACCACAGCGTAATCGTGGTCTTGGCCTGTGCCCCGACAAAGGATGTGCTGCCGGCCAAGACGACGGCCAGGGCGCCAACCAGCACTGCGCGGCCTCGCATCGCGACGTCCCTCCTCGGCGTTCAGGTAGTTGCGGCTTGCCAGCCTGCCAGTAGCCTTTCCAGCACCGGCGACACGGTCCCTCCTCTCGACCCCGCGCGGCCCTGCGTGGGGCTCAGGGACGGTCGATGATCTCGACCCAATTGGGATTCCGGCCCATGGGATATCGATGCCGCGGGGCGAGCGCGCCCGTTTCCCGATCGATCGCGTAGACCGTCATGCTGTGCGACAACTGTCCGACCGCGAGGAGGTAGCGGCCGCGAGGATCGATGTTGAACCCGCGCGGCTGCTGCTCCGTCAAGAAACTGCCGGTCGCCGCGAGGCGCCCGCTGCCCGCGTCGATCTTGAAGCCGGCGAGCGTGCTGGAGACGCGCTCGGAGGCATAGAGGAACCTCCCGTCGGGCGTGACATGCAGGTCCGCGGCCGCGAATGGCGGGGGGCCCGCGAAATCCGGCGGCAACCCGCGCGCCGTGCCGGCGGGCCGAAGCGTCCCCGACGCCGCGTCGAACTGATAGGCGGCGACGGTCGCGTCGAGCTCGTTGGTCGCGTAGGCGAACCGGCCGCCCGGATGGAACACGAGGTGGCGGGGGCCTGCCCCCTTCGCCGACTCGACGAAGGGCGGCGTGTTCGGCGCGAGGCGCCCCGTTGTCTGGTCGAACCTGTACTGGAGAATTCGGTCGCCGCCGAGACTGGGGACGAACAGATAGCGATTCGACGCGTCGACGATGATCGAGTGCGGGTGCGGAGGCGTCGGGATGACCTGGACGGGCCGCGCCTGCACCACTCCCTGCTCGCCGATCGGTTGCACCGAGATCGTATCGCCCGAATAGGACGCGCCGAACAGGAACCGCCCGGTCTTGTCGGTCGAGAGGTAGGCCGTATTGTCCGGCAGCGGCGCGGTCGCGAGGAGGGTCAGCGTGCCGGCCGCCGCGTCGATCGCGAGGGTCGAGACCGCAAAAGGGGCCGAACGGAGCGAGGCGTAAAGGAACCGGCGGCTTGGGCTAACGGCGAGGGGCATGACCGGGCCGGGCACCGGCACCCGCTGGACGAGGCTCACCGCGCCGGTCCCGTCGTCAAGGGACATGACGTGGATCTCCCGGCTGTCGGCGTTTGAGACATAGACCACAGCCGGAGGCACTATTTCACGGAGCCCAGAGCCAGGCCGCGCACCAGGTGCCGCTCCACAAACATGAACAGGATCACCACCGGCACGACGCCCACGAGCGCCGCCGCCATCAGATAGTGCCACTGCACCGCCCACCGCCCGATGAACGTGTACAGGCCCACCGTGAGGGTCCGCATCTCCGTGCGCGAGATGAACGTCAGCGCGAAGATGAACTCGTTCCACGCCGTGATGAAGACGTAGATGATCGTCGTCACCACTCCGGGCGCCGCGACCGGGATCGCGATCCGAAGAATCGTCTGCGCGCGCGTGCACCCGTCCACGAGCGCGGCCTCCTCGATCTCCGCGGGGATGGCCCGGAAATAGCTCGCCAGCATCCAGGTGGAGAACGCGAGCGTGAAGACGGTGTTCGTCACAATGAGCGCCCAGTACGTGTCGAGCCAGTGCAGCGCCGCCATGATCTTGAACAGCGGGATGAGGACGACAATCGGCGAGAACATCTGGATCAGGAGCAGCAGCAGCATGAACCCCTGCCGCCCGCGAAAGCGCAACCGGGCGACGGCGTATCCCGCGGGAATCGCGGCCGCCAGGTTCAGCGCGGTGGCCCCCACCCCGATGATCAGGCTGTTGCGCAGGTAGGCGCCCAGCGGATACCGCGCCCAGATGTCGGCGAAGTTCTGCAGGGTGAACGGGGCGGGCACCCACGACGGCGGGACGCGATAGACGTCGTTGAGCGTTTTCAACGAGGTCGAGAGCATCACCAGGATCGGGAACAGGAGCACGAACAGCGCGAGCCCTGAGAGCGTCCACCCGCCGCCCTGCAGGATGACCGCCCGCCACCGCCGGGAGCGCGCACGCCGGCGGCGGAGAGCCGGCAGCCGGACGGCGACCGCCGCGGGCTGGTCGGGCATCTAGGCGACCTCGCGGAAGTACAGGCGCGCGTAGAGCAGGCTGAACACCAGCAGCGTGACGAAGGTGATGACGGCGATCGCCGAGGCCGGTCCGAAATCGAGGAACTGGAACGCCGTCTTGTACATGTGCGTCACCAGGATATCCGTCGTGTTCATGGGCCCGCCCTTGGTCACGATGTACGGGACGGAGAAGTCGTTGAACGTCCAGATCACCGACAGCAGGCTGCCCATCACGATCACAGGTCTGAGAAACGGCAAGGTGACGGAGACGAAGCGGGCTCCAACGCCGGCGCCGTCGATGGCGGCGGCCTCGTAGTATTCGGGCGAGATCGCCTGCAGCCCGGCGAGGAAGACCAGGGCAAAAAACGGCAGACCGATCCAGATATCGACGGCCATGTTGGCGGCAAACGCGGTCCGCGGCTCCGCCAGCCAGGCCGGCGGGTGCGGCCACAGGCCCGTCGACTTGAGGAACTGGTTGAGCAGACCGAACTGACTGTTGTAGGTCCACTGCCAGACGATGGCGCTGATCGGGTACGGGATGGCCCAGGGGATGACGGTAAGCATCCGCGCGACCTTCCGGCCGCGGAACGGCAGGTTGAGCAGGAGCGCCATGGCCAATCCCGCGCTCGTCTTCACCGTCACGCCGAGCGCCGTCCACAGAAAGGTGCGCCGGAAAATCTGCCAGAATGCCGGATCTGCGCCCAGGGCGCGAAAGTTGCCCCAGCCGACGAATCCCCTGACCCGACCGAGCTTATCCGTGGCGCCGAACGCCGTGACGATCGTGGTTCCCACCGGATAGAAGATGAACGCGGCCATCAGCAGCAGCGCCGGGCAGAGGAACAGAACGGCGAGCCGCTCCTCCGCCGTGAGCCTCGAGGCGGCCCGGGCGATCACGCCGCGGCCCGGGGACACATGCGGGCCGGCGCGGGCGGGATGGGAGAGAGGGGCTCCGGTCTCAGGAGCCCCTCTCCGCTCACTTGATTCCCCGCGCCGTGTCGATCTCCTTGCATGCATCGTCGAGCGCCGCCTTGGCGCTCTTGGTGTTGAGCAGCGCCGCGGTGACGGCGTCCCACATGACGTCCTCGACCTTCGACCAGTCGGCGGTGAGCGGCCACGGCTTGGCGGTGGGGAGCTGCTGGATGAACGGCCGGTAGAAATCCGTCTGGAAATACGCGTCGCGGGCCACGCTCTTTTCCGTGGGCAGCATGCCGAAGTCCTTGTCGAACTCCAGCCGGGGCCCATCGCGGTACGCGTACTCGAGGAACTTGACGACCGCATCCTTGTTCTTGGCGCTCTTGAACACGATGATCGAGTCGGTCACGAGGAGGGTGTGCTGAGGCTTCCCCTGGTTGTGCGGCATCGGCGCGACTGCAAAGGGCATGGTCTTCGCCCGCTCCTGGATCATCCCCCCGAACCAGGGTCCCGTCTCGATCATCGCGAGCTTGCCGGCCAGGAACAGGTCCTGAAGCGTTCCGCGATCGTTCTCCCCCACGTTGGGCTCGGTGACCTTGTCCTTGTTCGCCAGGTCCACCATGAACTGGAGGGCTTCCACCCCCGCGGCATCGTTCACCCGGCACCGGCCGTAGCTTCCATCGGGATTGGTGACGAAGAAGTCGCCGCCGTTCCCATAGAGATAGTACACGTACTCCGTCAGCTCGGCGAACTTTTTGCCGGAGACGCCGATCCCGTACACCCCCGGCGACTTCGCCGCCTCTCTGGCCGCGGCCAGAAGGTCCTGCCACGTCTGGGGCGGAGTCTTGACCAGGTCGGTGCGGTAGTAGAGAGACCGGGCGCTCAGAGCGACCGGGACGCCGTACAGCCGGCCGTTGATGCGCGCCTCGAGCGCCGGCTGGATGAACTTGTCGATGAACGCCTTGGGGAGCAAGGTGTCGGCGGGCTGGACGACATCCATCTTGTTGAACTCGATGATCCATCGCGTGCCCACGATCGCGATGTCCGGAGCCTGATTCCCCGCGATCCAGGTGACGAGGCGGTCGTGCCCTTCGTTCCAGGGCACGACGACGTTGTCCACTGTGACGCCCGGGTTCGCCGCCTCGAACTCCTTTTTGAGCTGCTGCCAGAACGTGTTGTATCGCGCGTCGTACTCCATCCACACCGCCCGGACCGATGCCGCCCCGCCCCCGCGGGCCGGGAGCGCCAGAAGGCCGATGCACAGCGCCGCGATGGCCGCGAGCGCAACCTTCCTCTGCATTGGAATTCACCCCCCTCTCGATCTCGCGGCCCCGTCTCCGGTGCTTGCGCGGGATGCCGCGGCAGGAGAACGACCCATCCTTCCTCCGAAAGATTGACGGAGTGGCAGTGAAATTCTGCGGACCCGCGGCGCGTTTCCTTCACCCCGCGTCAAGCCCCGAGCGCCCGCTGGGCCGCTCCAGGACGGCGTGAGGTCGGTCGCCGGCTACGCTCCCAAGTAAGCCGTGCAGGTAATCTCTACGAGGAGGTCGGGGTGCACGAGCGAAGCGACCTGGACAAGTGTGCTGGCCGGCCGGTGTTCCCCGCAGTAGCGGATCCGGACCGGATTGATGACGGTGCGGTCGTCCATGTTCGTCAGGTGGATCAAGACGCTGGTGAGCCGCGAAAAGTCCGCGTTGAAGTGGGCGAGCACGGCTTTGAGGTGCTCGAAGATCTGCTCCGCCTGCCGCCGGGCGTCTCCTTTCCCGACGACCCGGCCGTCCCTGTCGATCGCGACGATCCCCGAGATGTAGAGGGAATCCCCCGCCCGCACGGCGTCGCAGTAGTG
>DATHLI010000440.1:0-1523 GCA_035488355.1 bacterium
GCGAACGCCTACAATCAGCAGTTCGCGCTCGAGCTGGATGAGGCGGTCGAGACCGTCCGCGCCGACGATGGCATCCAGGCGGCCGTCCTGACCAGCACGCTGCCCCGGTTCTTCTCCGCCGGAGCGGACGTGAAGTTCTTCCAGGCGTCAACCCTGCCGCAGAAAGAAAAGTTCATCCTCCGCATGCACGAGGTGCTCCGCAAGATCGAGCTGACGCCCAAGGTCTTCATCGCGGCCATCAACGGCCACTGCCTCGGCGGCGGGATGGAGATCGCCCTCGCCTGCGACCTGCGCTTCGCGGCCGCGGGCGCCTACGGTCTCGGGCAGCCGGAGATCTCGCTCGGGATCCTGCCGGGGAACGGAGGCACCCAGCGGCTGCCCCGCCTGGTGGGGAAGGGCCGGGCCCTCGACCTCATGATCACCGGCCGGACGGTCCCGCCCGACGAAGCCCTGTCGATCGGCCTCGTCGATCGCATCTTCCCGGCGGAGGAACTCCTCGCCAAAACTCGCGAGTATGCCGACGCCCTGACGAAGCGCGCCACGCTCGCGGTGGGGCTCATCAAGCTCGCCACGACCCGCGGCCTGGAGCTTCCCCTGGACGGCGGGCTGGCGTACGAGCGCGAGGCGCTGTTCCGGGTGTTCGCTTCCGAGGACGCCGCGGAGGGCGTCGACGCCTTTCTCGGCAAGCGCGCGCCGGTGTTCAAGGGGAGGTAGCCACGCCCGGCCGCCCGGGGGGCGGCTCGAATGCCGCCTCGAAGAAGCGCGCCGCCGGCCCCGCGAGCATCTGGTAGACCTCGCGGAACAGCCGGGCCGCGGCCCGCCCCGGCCAGTCAGCGGGGAGCAGCGCAGCCGGCAGGCCCGGATCCACGAAGAGGAACTTCCGGTACTCGTGCACGAGCAGGATCTTCTCGGCGAAGCAGGCCGCATCCGAGATCGCCCGCTTCCTGAGGCGTCTGCGCAGCGCGGCCGTCCGCCTGCCGGTCGTTGCGGTGAACGCGCGGTACCGCGCGCCGATCTCGCTCAAATTCCAGCAGCGCTCCACGAGCGCGCGGTCCCGGCCGGGGCCCAGGTGCGCCGCCTCGAAGATCGCCACGTGGCCATCCAGCCCATGCGCGCCGGCGAGCTCGCGCAGCAGATCCGTGAGGTTGTGGGGAGTGACCCACGTGCTCCTCGAGAGCGGACCGAGGCCCAACCAGGTCAGTTCGCGCCGCAGCCGGTCCCGCGCCACGCGGCGGCCTTCGGGAATCGCGTAGGTCAGGAGGCGCCAGCGGCCGTCCCACGGCGTCGGTTCCACCTGGTAAACCCGGCGCACACCCTGCTCGACCCGCCAGGCCCCCTGGGGGGTGAGCGAGTAGAACGCCCGGCGCCCGACCCGGCGGGTCCGGAGCCATCCCTGGCGCGCAATCCGCGACACGGCCGCGCGCACCGCGCGCGGGGAGAGTTCGAGCGGGGCCATCAGGCGGATCAGGCTCCGCATCCCGATCTCCCCGCCGTGCGGCCGGATGCTGTCTCCGTAGACCGTG
>DATHLI010000441.1:0-1586 GCA_035488355.1 bacterium
CAGCGCGATCGGGCGGGCGCCCATAGCCAGGATGTCGCGGATGATGCCGCCGACGCCGGTGGCGGCCCCGTGGAACGGCGCCACGGCGCTCGGATGGTTGTGGCTTTCCATCTTGAAGACGGCCGCCCACCCGCCGCCGACGTCGACGGCGCCGGCGTTCTCCCCCGGCCCCTGAAGCACCCCGCGGCCGGCGACCGGCAGCCGCCGCAGCGCGGCCTTGGAGTGCTTGTAGGCGCAGTGCTCGCTCCACATCACTCCGAACATCGCGAGCTCCACCCGGTTCGGCTCCCGGCCGAGCCGGCGGCGGATCTCGTCGACCTCAGCCTTGAAGAGTCCCGCCTCGGACCGGCTCTCGGAACGCCGCGTGGTCTGCTCGACGGCCACGGTCACCGCGCCTCCAGGGCGGCGCGGGTGCCGGGCGCAGCCGGCGGCCGCGCGGCCACCCACCGGTCGAGCGAATCGAAGATGAGCCGGCCGTCCTCGCCGCCGAGCAGCCCCTCGCTCGCGCGCTCCGGATGAGGCATCAGCCCGACCACGGCGCCGGTGCGGCTCGCCACCCCGGCGATCGCGTCGTGCGAGCCATTGGGGTTGGCCCCGGGTCCGGTCGCGCCGGAGGCGTCGCAGTACCGGAACGCAATCTGCCGGCCGGCGAGGAGCGAGCGGTGCGTCGGGGGATCCGCGTAGTAGTTGCCCTCCGCGTGCGCGATCGGCAGGCGGAGGACCTGCCCGGGGACCAGGGCACAGGTGAAGGGCGTGTCCGTCCGCTCGGCGCGGATGTGCACACACTCGCACCGGAACTCCCCGCCCGCGTTGGGCCGCATCGCGCCGGGCAGCAGTCCGGCCTCGAGGAGCACCTGGAACCCGTTGCAGATGCCGAGCGTCGCCCCGCCCCCGGCCGCGTACGCGCGCAGCGCGCGCACCACCGGCGAGGTCGCCGCGATCGCCCCCGCCCGCAGGTAATCGCCGTGGGCGAACCCGCCGGGGAGGATCACCGCGTCGAGGCCGTCCAGCGTCCGTTCCTCATGCCACACGTACTGCGCGCGGTGCCCGAGCACGTCCCGCACGACATGATAGGTGTCGGCGTCACAGTTGCTTCCGGGGAACACGATGATCCCGATGTCCACCGCGGACCTCCCTCAGACGATGTCGTAGCGGTATTCTTCGATCAGCGTGTTGGCGAGGAACCCCTCGCACATCTTCCGCACCCGCTCCTCCAGCCCGCCGTCGTCCGGCCGGCCGTCGTCCGCGATCTCCAGTTCGAAGTACTTGCCGGCCCGGACGGCGCGCACGCCGCCGTGGCCGAGCGCGTCCAGGCCGTGACGGATCGCCTGGCCGGGCGCGTCGAGCACGCCGGGCTTGAGCGTCACAACGATCCGAACGGTGCGGGCCGCTTGGGTGCTCACGTCCGTCACCTCATTGCTCCGGCAGTGGCTCGCCGGTCAGCCGGGTGTAGGCCTCGCAGTATCGCGCCCGGGTGGCGGCAATCACCTCGGGGGGCAGCGGGGGGGCCGGCGGCTGCTTGTTCCATCCGATCTGCTCCAGATAATCGCGCACGATCTGCTTGTCGAAACTCTCGGTCGATCCGG
>DATHLI010000442.1:0-2466 GCA_035488355.1 bacterium
GATGGACGCGTGGGAGTGCGCGTCGACCAGAGCGGGCAGCAGCGTCTGCGCGCCGCAGTCGAGGATCTCGGTCCCCTCGGGGATGGAGATCTCCCCCTGTCGGCCGACCGCCGCGATGCGCTCGCCCTCCACCAGCACGACCCCGCGCTCGATCGGACGGCGGCCGGTGCCGTCGATGACGAGGTGCGACTTGATCGCAAGACGCGCAGGCTTCACGGTATCATCCCTCCCGGTCGCTCCGCTCCCTCTCTGGGGAGGCCGATTCTGAGGTGTGCTCGATCTCCATGAGGAGGGCGCCGTTCAGGACGATCCGGGCGCTGATCTTCGCCGCCCGCTTGAGCGTATTGAGCACATAGCAATGCCGCTCCGCTTCTTCGACCAGCGCCCGGATGCGCTCGGGCGCCTCGGGGCTCTGGATGCGGGTCTCGTAGCGGATCTCATCGAAGCCGCGATTGGGCACCCCCGGAACGCGGCCCCCGCGGCGGTCAAAGTATCCGCGGATGGCGAACTCCAACGCATCGATGCGGAGGTCCCTGAGCGCCGCCACACGGGCGTACTGGACCTCCTCTCAGAACCCCAGCGAGGCCAGGAAGTAATATAGGGGCGCGGGGCCCGCTCCCCCGCCGGCGCGGTCCTTGGGCTCGTCGCAGATCACCGTGTGTCCCTCGAGTTCCGCCTCGGACCGGCAGTTTTCCACGAGCCTGGTGCCGGCCCGGATCACCCCTCGGGTAGACAGCGGATCGGCGGTGGCGAATTCCTCGTAGGTCTTGCGCACGTACTCCTTCAGTTCGCGGGACAGCGGCACCGGCGTCATCGCGTTCCCCCCTCGACTCATTGCTGGTCCGAGCTTCGATCGGCCTACCTTTGCTCCACTCCTCGCATCGGTCGGCCTTTTCGCCGGGGCGGCGGCCCGTCCCTGTGAGGAGGCGGCGGGCGCGCGCAGAGAGAAGAGTGGCGTATGGCGGACCGCACGCTCCGGATCGGGGTGCTCGGCGCCGGGGCCTGGGCGCGCGGCGCCCACATCCCGGGCTGGCTGCGCGATCCCCGGTGCAAGGTTGTGGCGGTGTGCGATGTCGACCCGGCCAAGGCGCGGGACGCCGCCCGGCACTTCGACATCCCCGAGCCGGCGGACGACTGGAAGGCCGTGGTGTCGCGGCCCGATCTCGATGTCATCGATGTGGTCACCCCCTCCCACACCCACCACGAGCTGGCCGTCGCGGCCCTCGAGGCCGGCAAGCACGTCCTCTGCGAGAAGCCCGTGGCCTATGACTTCCGCGACACGTGGCGCGCCGCCGCGCTCGCCGGGCGCAAGGGGCTCCAGACAAAACTGGGCTTTACCTTCCGCTACAGCCCGGGCGTCGGGTACGCCAAATCGCTCATCGACGAAGGGTTCGTCGGCACGCCGTTCATCTTCAACGGGTACGAGCAAAACTCGCAGTGGCTCGATCCCCAGATCCCGCTCCGCCAGGTGGATCCTCACGCCGACCCGTCGGTGCTCCACGTGTCCTCCCTGGAAGGGTACGGCGCGCCGATCATCGACATCGGACACTGGTGGGTCGGGGCTGCCTACGCGCGCGTCGTCGGCACCATGCGCAACTTCATCCCGGACCGGATGGTGCGCGATACGGGGCGGATGATGCGCATGAACATCGACGACGGCACGGTCTTCATCGGGGAGTACGCGAACGGCGCCATCGGATCCATTCAGACCAGCTACGTGACGATCGGCAACTACCCTGGGATCGAGGCCCGGATCTATGGGAGCAAGGGCGCGATCATCTGCCGTCTGGTCGAGGAAGGCGGGGTCGCCGAGACGATCAGGGTCGCCACCCCCTCGCAGGTGGAGTTTACCACGCTCGAGATCCCGCAGCGGTTCTATCCGGCCGGCGGCCATCCCCGCGAGTCCTGGCGCTCCCTGTTCTACGCCAACCTCATCAAGGACTTCATCGACGACATCCTCGGCGGCGGGGGCCGCAACCAGGGCAACTTCGAAGACGGCGCGCGGGTGCAGGAAGTCGTCAACGCGGTGGAGCGGTCCTTCCGAGAGCGCCGCTGGGTCGATCTCCCGCTCGAGCGCTAGACAGCCATGACGCGCGCCCCGGCGTTGGCGGCCGCGCTCGACGATTTCTTCGCCGCCTACTACCGCCTCAACCCGGTCAGCGCGACCTTCATCGGCATGCACGACCACGACGACCGGCTGCCCGACTACTCGGCGCGGGGGATGGACGACGCCGCCTCCCAGTGGGCGGCGCTCCGGCGGCGCGTCCGCGCCCTCCCGGCCGAGCCGCTCACCGAGGCCGAAGCGCTGGACCGGGCGCTCCTCGACGGGGCCCTCGACATCCTGGCGTGGGAGGACGCGTCCGCGCACTTCCATCGCGGGAACCCCTGCCTCTACACCGGGGAGGCGGTGTTTGGGATCATGGCCCTCTTCCTCCGCGACCTCCCCGCCCAGGCGGCGGCGCGGCG
>DATHLI010000443.1:0-2037 GCA_035488355.1 bacterium
GTCAACACCATCTCCGATAAGGTGGCGGTGCTGGACTACGGCGAGAAGATCGCCGAAGGCAGAGCGGAGGAGGTTCAACGGAACGAGGATGTCATCCGCGCCTACCTCGGACGGACGGCCGCTGCTCGAATTTAGGGACGTCGACACCTACTACGGCGAGCTGCACGTCCTGAAGCGGGTCAACTACGAGATCCGCGCGGGGGAGATCGTCTGCCTCCTCGGGGGGAACGCCTCCGGCAAGTCCACCACGATGAAGACGGTCCTCGGGATCGTGCGGCCGGCCCGGGGGACGGTGCTCTACCACGGCGAGCCGATCAACGGAATGCCCACCTCCGAGCGCGTCCGGCGGGGGATCGCCCCGGTGCCGGAGGCCCGGCGGCTGTTCTCCAAGATGACCGTCTACGAAAACCTCGAGATGGGGGCGTTCACCCGCTCCGACCCGGCGGCGATCCAGGAGGACCTGGAGCGTGTCTACACCCTGTTCCCGCGCGTCCGGGAGCGGCGCGGTCAACTCGCCGGGACGCTCTCGGGCGGGGAGCAGCAGATGGTGGCGATCGGACGGGCGCTGATGGCCCGCCCGCGCCTGCTGTGCATGGACGAGCCGTCGATGGGCTTGTCCCCCGCCTTGGTGGAGCAGGTGTTCGAGATCATCCAGGCGATCAACCGCCAGGGCACCACGATCTTCGTCGTCGAGCAGAACGCCAACATGGCGCTCTCGATCGCGACCCGAGGGTACGTCCTGCAGACCGGCCAGGTGGTCCTCTCCGGGACGGCGAAGAGCCTGCGCGAGAACGCGATGATCCGGGAGGCCTACCTCGGCGAAATCAAGACCTGAAGCGGGGCCCCACGGCTATCCACTCGGCGGCCGCATCGATCCGTCAGGCCAGGGCCTCTCGAACGCTCCGGCGCAGCAGGTCGCCCAGTTCGGCAATCTCGGTGTCCGCGATCGTGAGCGGCGGCCCGACGAGGATCTGGTTCACGGTCGATCCCTCGAGCGACCCGCCGGCGGGATAGACGAGCAGCCCGTTCCGGAAGGCCGCCTCGACGACCGCGCGGCCGGGGGCCGCGGCGGCGGGGTGGTCCGGCGGGACGGCGAATTCGATCCCCCACATCAGGCCCAGGCCGCGGACCTCTTCGACGCCCCGGAATGCCCGCAGCGGCTCCAGTTCGCGGCGGAGCGCTTCTCCTTTGCGCCCGGCGGCGGCGACCAGGCCGTGCGTTTGCACATACTCGAGGACCGCGGCAGCCGCGGCGCACGCGAGCGGGTTGCCCGCGTAGGTGTGGCCGTGGATGAACTGGCCGGAGGTGCGCAGGATCTGCCCTCCGATCCGCTCGTGGGCGATAACGGCGCCGACCGGGACGTACCCCGCCCCCAGTCCCTTGGCGCAGACGATGATGTCGGGGATGACCTTCCAGTGGTCGATCCCGAAATTTTCGCCCGTCCGCCCAAAGCCGGTCATCACCTCGTCGGCGATGAAGAGGATATCGTGCCGATCGCAGATTTCCCGGACGATCGGGAAATACTCGGGCGGGGGGACGACCGCCGCATTGGCCGCGCCCGACACCGGCTCGGCGATGAACGCCGCGACCGTGTCCGCGCCTTCCCGGCGAATGGCCTCCTCCAGGGCGGTGGCGCACTCGATCCGGCACCGGCCGTAGACGAGACCGAACGGGCAGCGGCGGCAGTGGACCTCCGGGATCTGCGGAAACGGCAGGAGCAGGGGGGTGTAGGGGCCGCGTCGGGCCGCGAATCCCGACAGCGACAGCGCCCCGAGGGTGGCCCCATGATAGCTCGCCCGCTTGCTGATGACCTTGTATTTGCCCGGCCGGCCCGCGTCGACCCAGTACTGCCGCGCCAGTTTGATGGCCGTCTCGGTCGCCTCGCTGCCCCCGGAGACGAAGAAGACCCGGGTGTGTCCGGCCGGCGCGAAGGCGATCGCGAGGTCGGCGGCGCGCTCCTGGGCATCGGTGCCAAAGGTGGAGCCGTGAGCGAACGTGATGAGGTGGAGCTGCGTCTCGATGGCGGCGAGGATCTCG
>DATHLI010000444.1:0-14747 GCA_035488355.1 bacterium
CGAACGGGCCGGAGATCACCTGGCCGGCCTGCTGGGCGTGCCCGCGGTATTTGTCTCCAGCGGCGCGGCCGCCGGCCTCGCGCTCGCGGCGTCGGCCTGCATTGCCGGGGAGGATCCGGCGAGGATGGCCCGGCTCCCGGACACCGGCGGGCTCCCCCACACCATCGCCATCCACCGCTCTCATCGGAACCGGTACGATCAATGTCTGCGGCTGCCGGGCGCCGTCTTCGCAGAGTTTGGGGGCGCGGACCGGACGGAGCCGTGGGAACTCGAAGCCGTCCTCACCCCGGAGGTCGTGGCCGTCGCCTTCATCGCGCAATTCGAGGGCGCCGGCGGCTCTCTCCCCTTGGGGACCGTTGTGCGGATCGCCTCGCAGCGGAACATCCCGGTGATCGTGGACGCGGCCGCGGAGCTCCCTCCTGTCGAGAACCTGTGGGCGTTCATTCAGCGCGGGGCGGCGCTGGCGATCTTCAGCGGCGGGAAGGACCTGCGCGGCCCGCAGGCGTCCGGGCTCGTCGCCGGCCGCCCCGACCTTGTCCGCGCCTGCCGCCTGAACAGCAATCCCAATCAGCGGATCGGCCGGCCGATGAAGGCCGGAAAGGAAGAGATCGTGGGTCTGGTGGCGGCGGTGGAGCGCTACCTGGCGCTCGACCATTCGGCGGAGGCGGCCCGCTGGGAGCGGCAGGTCGCCTTCCTGGTCGACGCCGTCCAGGGGATCCGCGGCGTCGCCGCCCGCCGGGTGTGTCCGACGGATCCAGGCATCCAGCCCGTGGGCATCCCGCGGGCCTACGTCGACCTGCACCCGGACGCGCCGTCCACGGAGGCGGTCATCACGGCGTTGCAATCCGGCGACCCCGCGGTCGTGGTGGGCGAGCACCGCGGCGGGCTCGTGCTCAATCCTCAGACGCTTGAGCCGGGCGAAGAGGAGATCGTTGCCCTGCGCCTGAAACAGGTGCTCGGCGCCCGGCACCACCCGGGGTCGTCTGGCGATGCCGGCGCCACCGTGCGGCTCTGACCAAGACCGGGGGGTGAGGGAATGAGCGGCGAGGACAGCGCGAAGAAGGCACTCGATGGATTGGCCGATACGATGGTGACCCGGCGGGCCCTGCTGGCCGGCTCGGCAGGCGCCGCGGCGGCCGGCGGGGTGAGCCGGTGGGCGGCGGCCGCCGGAGCGGGGACCCTGGCCACGGCGTTTCTGGCGACAAACGCCGCGGCCCAGCAGCAGACGAAGAGCCGGTTGTACGACATCATCAGCCGGAAGACGCTGATCGTGGGGACGGGCAACGGGAATCCTCCATGGCACTTTCAGGATGAGAAAGGCGATTACGCCGGGTTCGACATCTCGCTGGCGCGGATCCTGGCCAAGGGCCTCTTCAACGACGAAACCAAAGTGCAGTTCGTGGTGCAGGCCGCCGATGCCCGGATCCCGAGCCTGCTCACGGACAAGGTGGATATCAACTTCCAGTTCATGACCATCACCGCCCTGCGCGCGCAGCAGGTCGAGTTCTCGATCCCGTACTACCGCGAGGGCGTTGGACTGCTGATGAACAAATCCAACCCCTACAAGGACTACAACGCGCTGCTCGCCGCCGGGAATCGTGTCAAGGTGTCCGTGTTACAAAATGTGACCGCGGACGACATGGTCCATGCGGCGCTGCCCAAGGCGCAGGTGCTCCAGCTGGACAGCCAGGCCAACACCATCCAGGCCGTCGACTCGAACCGTGTGGATGCCGGCGCCGTCGACGCCTCGACGGTCCGCTGGCTCACGATCAAATTCCCCGGGAAGTACAAGGACTCGGGCTTCGGATGGTTCGCCAACTGGTACGCCGCCTCGGTGAAACCCGGCGACGACATCTGGCTGACGTTCGTGAACACGGTGCTGCTCGACGCGATGGGCGGGCTCGCCTGGCCGGGCTACAAGGACGAATACGCGAAGTATTTTGGCATCACGCTGGCCGACCCGCCGGTCGGATTCCCCGATGCCCTGCGTCTCTACCAGTCCACGGGTCACCTCCGTCTCCAGTAGGCGCTGACGGCGCTCCGGGAGCGGCGGACGTTCGCTCCCGGGGCCCGGGGCGGCCGCTGAGATCGGCCCGGGGCGCATCGATGGGCGCCTACCACTTCAATTGGTTTCTGGCGTGGCAGGCCTTTCCGCGTTTCTACTGGGGCCTGGCCCTCGGCCTGGAACTGGCCGCGCTCTCGCTCTTGATCGGGAGCGTCGTCGGGATGGCCGGGGCGTTCGGCCGGAGCTTCGGGCCGGCCTGGCTCCGCCTGATCGTGGTCTGCTACGTTGAGTTCATTCGCAACATCCCGCTGCTCTTGCTCGTGTACTTCGCGTTCTACGGCCTTCCCAAACTCGGGATCTACGTGTTCGACAACCTCTGGTCGTTCATCGTGGCCCTCTCGGTGTACTCGGGCGCCTACCTGACGGAGGTCTTCCGCGCGGGGGTGAACTCGGTGCCGGTCGGCTATACGGAAGCGGCCAAAGCCGTCGGCCTCGCGCCGTGGCAGCGCGTCCGGCTGATCACGCTCCCCGTCACCTTCCGCATCATCCTGCCGTCGCTCAGCAACACGTTCATCTCGCTGTTCAAAGACACGGCTCTGGCCTCGGCGCTCGCCGTGCCGGAGCTGACCTACGCCGCCGAGTGGCTGAACGTCAACACCTTCCGGACGATCGAGGCATGGACGTTCGCCACGGTGATGTACCTATTCGCGGGGTACGGCATCGCGTTCATCCTGCGCCGCGTCGAGCGCCGCTATGCGGTCATCCGCTGAGGACCGGCATGCTGCACGATCTGTCCTTCGCGCTGCCCCAACTCCTCCGCGGCCTCGGTGTCACCCTGGAGATCGGGGCCATCGTCGTCCTCGCCGGGTCCCTGGCCGGGTTTGTGGTCGGGCTGGCGCTCCTGTACGGCGGCTTCGTCGTGCGCCTGGCGGCACGGGTGTACGTGGATACGGTCCGCGGCCTGCCGGTGCTCGTGCTGATCTTTGCGATCTACTTTGCGCTTCCCGCCTTCGGGCTGCGGTTTTCGGCGTTCCAGGCGGGGGTCACCGCCCTCAGCATCTTCGCCGCGGCGCACATCGCCGAGATCGTGCGGGGCGGCGTCGACTCCATCCCGGGGGCGCAGGTGGACGCCGCCAAGGCCGTGGGGCTGACGTTCTGGCAGCGCCTGCGGCTGGTGATCCTCCCGCAGGCGGTCCGCCGCATGGTCCCGCCCTGGGTCAATGTCGCCGTGGAGATCGTGAAGGGGTCGGCCCTGCTCTCGCTGCTGGGCATCATCGAACTGCTCCTGGCCATGCAGAACGTCGTCGGCGTCACCTTCAGCCCTCTGCCCTTCTATGGGGTGACCGCGTTCCTGTACTTCGCCGTGAACTTTACGGTCTCGCGGCTGGGCGGACTTCTGGAGCAACGGTTTGCGTACCTCAAATACTGACCCCGCGGAAGAGGCAAGATGGCCGCGATCCTGACCATCTCGGATCTGCACAAGCGGTTTGGTCCCCTGGAGGTCCTCAGGGGGATCTCGCTCGAGGTGCAGGCCGGGCAGGTGGTGGCCCTCGTGGGCGCGAGCGGATCCGGCAAGACCACCCTGCTGCGGTGCGTGAACGCGTTGGAAGACTACCATCAGGGATCCATCAGCCTGGGGAAGGAACAAATCGGATACCAGGACCTCAACGGCCGCCGCATCCGGCTGCCGGAGACCAGGATTGCCCGGCAGCGCGCCGGGCTGGGCATGGTGTTCCAGAGCTACAACCTGTTTCCGCACATGACCGTGCTGGACAACGTGGCCCTCGGCCTCGTGCATGTCCAGAAAAAGTCGCGGGCGGAGGCGGACCGGATCGCGCTGTCCTGGATCGAGCGCGTGGGGCTTCTGGACAAGGTAAAGTCGTATCCGTTCCAACTCTCCGGAGGACAGCAGCAGCGGGTCGCCATCGCCCGCGCGGTCGCCATGCAGCCCAAGGTGATGCTGTTCGATGAAGTGACGTCCGCCCTCGACCCGGAACTGATCGGCGAGGTGCTCTCGGTGATGCAGGATCTTGCGAGGAGCGGCCAGACGATGCTCGTCGTCTCGCACGAGATGATCTTCGTTCGCGAAGTGGCCCACCGGGTCGTGTTCATGGACGAAGGCGTCATCGTCGAGCAGGGGCCCCCGGAGGAGGTCCTCGTGCGGCCGAAGACGGAGCGCCTGCAGGCCTTCCTCGCCCGCTTCCGCGGGGTTCTCCGGTAGCCAGAGCGAACTCCCCAGGGACCCGCGCCGCGCCCGCGGCGCCCGCGGCCGCCTGATGCCGTGCGAATTCGAGGAGGTGAGTCTCCATGAAGAAGCATCGGCTGCACGAGATGTCCTGGATGGAAGCGGAAGAAGCCTTCAAGCGGGCGGACACCGTGCTGATGCCCGTCGGCACGCTGCACGCCCATGGACCGACCCCGATCGGCATCGACGCCAGCTCTGTGGAACGGCTGGCGGATGAGGTGGGGAAACGGACGGGTCTGATGGTCCTGCCGCTGCTCCCCTACGGGGAAAACGACAAGATGAAAGCCTATCCCGGATCGATCGCCATCAGCCAGCATGTGTTGGAAGCGTTCTATACCGACGTCTTCCGGAGCCTCCACCGGAACGGCATTCGGAAGGTCATTGTTCTCAACGGCCACGGGGGAAACCGCGAGGTCCTGGTCCGGGCGGGCCGGAATGTCCGCGAGCTGGGGATGCTGACCGCGATCGTGGAATGGTGGTCGATCGGCAGGAAATTGATGCCGGAACTCTTCCCCGAAGGGACCGACATCTGGGAGCTGGCGGTGGCGATCGCCATCGGCGGGACCGAGATCGCCGACCTCAGGGGCGGCGGGTACAAGGGAGAGTGGGGCTCCCAGCCTCCGCTGCGGCCCCTGTTCGGCGAGGCGATCAGACCCCAGGGTTTCAACGCGTTCGAATTCGCCGGCGCGCCGGTGACCATCCCCGTCGATGCGTGGGACATCGATATCGAGAGCCCGCCTGAGATCGACAAGAAAGCGCTGGAGGCGCTTCGCCGCCGCGGCCAGGATTCCATCGAGCGGCTGACCGACTACGTCTCCCGGTTTGCCAGAGCATTTCAGCAGATCGACGTCTCCCGGGCCCTGGCGGCCTCCTGACAGGACATGCTTTCACGCCCGCAGAATGTGCGGCTCTACGTCATCATCAAGGGGGGGAGGCCTATGCGCGGCCTTCGTGGGATCGTTGCCTGCGCGATCATCTCGGCGCTGGCGCTCGCGGGCGTGTCCGCACCGGACGCGTCGGCACAGCAGTTCAAGAAGGCGATCAGCTTCGGCGTCAACCGGGCGGCCGAAAATCTCGACCCGGTCACCCAGGACGCCAACCCCGATATCTGGGCCTTCATGCAGATCTACCAGCAACTGGTGCGTGTCAATGTCCAGGGCGACGGCTTCGACCCCGACCTTGCCGAGCGGTGGACGGCGTCCGCCGACGGCAAGACGTGGACCTTCTCCCTGAGGCGGAATGCCCGCTTCTCCACCGGCGACCCGGTCAAGGCCGGCGACGTGGTCTGGTCGCTCAAGCGGGCCCATGACGTCAAGGGACCGTGGCAGTGGGCGCTCGAACCGGTCCAGGATATCTCCGCCCGCGGCGACTTCACCGTCGTGATCACGTTGAAGGAGCCGTGGGCTCCGTTCCTGGCGGACGTCTCGCTCTTCTCCAACAGCGTGCTGTCCGAGAAAATTTTCAAGGACGCGACGCAGGATCAAATCTCCAACAAGCCGGTCGGCTCGGGCCCCTTCATGCTGGTCGACTGGAAGAAGGGCGAGGAGCTCGTGATGAAGGCCAACCCTTACTACTTCGAGCCGGGCCTGCCGAAGACGCCCGAACTGCGCATCCGCTACATCCCCGACGATAACGCCCGCATCATCGCGGTCCAGTCCGGTGAGGTCGACGGGGTCGACTACCCGCCGTTTTCCCGCGTCGCCGAGCTGAAGCGCGACTCCCGGCTGCAAATGCAGCTCAACCCTTCGACCGCCGTCAGTCATCTCACCGTGAACATCCGGGAGGCGCCGCTCAACAATGTGAAGGTCCGGCAGGCCCTGGCCTACGCGACGGACCGGTACGCGATCGTCAGGGCCGTCTGCTTTGGGTACTGCACACCCGCGACGACATTCCTGCCCAACACGACGCCGTACTTCAACAAGAGCTCGAAGGGGTACCCCTACGACGTGGCCAAGGCGCGAGCACTGCTCAAGGAGTCCGGCGTTCCGACGCCGCTGCCGCTGAAACTGCTCTACCGGTCCGGCGATGCCGTGGCCCAGCCCACGGCGATCGCCCTGAAAGCGATGTGGGCCAAAGCCGGCATAGACTTGGAATTGGAGCCGCTCGACCGGGCGGCGGCCACCCAGCGCTACCGCTCGAACCAGTTCCA
Organism: bacterium; assembly: GCA_035488355.1. Taxonomy (GTDB): domain Bacteria; phylum Sysuimicrobiota; class Sysuimicrobiia; order Sysuimicrobiales; family Segetimicrobiaceae; genus Segetimicrobium. The sequence continues at coordinate 6,400 of DATHLI010000444.1, forward strand.
GGTCTACATCACCGGCTGGACCAACGACATCCCGGACCCGTCGCAGCTCGGCGCCTACGAGCTGGGTTTCACCGAGAGCCAGTCCTACCACAGCGGCTACCACACCCAGGAAATGGACGACCTGCTGGCGCGGGGGCTGCGGGAGATGAACCCCGAGAAGCGCCGGCAGATCTACTACACGATCCAGGACATTGCCCTCAGAGACTCTCCCCAGATCTGGCTGTACTACTCCCCGTACACCATCGCCATCGACAAGAAGATGAAGGGGTTTGTGCAGATGGCAACGGGGCCGTGGCTCTTCAAGAACGTGACGGTCGGGGAGTAGGAGCGCACTCTTGGATCCGCTGAACTACGCGGCCAGGCGCATCGGGCAGACCCTGCCGGTCGCCCTGCTGGTCACGCTCCTGATCTTTCTGCTCATCAAGCTCCTCCCCGGGGACCCGGCCACGGCGATCCTCGGGGAGCGCGCCAGCGACGCGGCCGTCCGGGCCCTGCACCAGCAGTGGGGCCTGGACCGCCCGCTCTGGCAGCAGTACGCGACCTACATGCGAAACCTGTTCACCGGCAACCTGGGGCAGTCGCTGCGCTACCGGACGCCCGTCGTCGAGCTGCTGCCCCACCGCATGACCGTCACGCTGTTTCTGGTCCTCTACAGCATGCTGCTCTCCGTGCTGATCGCAGTGCCGCTCGCGATCGTCGCGGCGGGGCACCGTGATCGCTGGCCGGATCAGCTGGTGCGCGGGCTGATCACGCTGCCCCTGGCCTCCCCGGCCTTCTGGGTCGGCATTCTGCTGCTGATCGTGTTCGCGCTGCGGCTCAGGTGGTTCCCCGCGGCCGGGTACGGAGAAGGCGTCGTGGGACATCTCAGGCACCTGTTCCTCCCCGCCCTGACCCTCTCCAATCTTCTGACCGCCGTGCTGACCCGCAACCTCCGTTCCTCCCTCATCGATGTCCAGCGGACCACGTTTGTGGATTTCGCCCGCGCCAAGGGGCTGGCGCGCCGGGTCGTGCTGTTCCGGCACGTGCTGCGGGCCGCGCTCCTGCCCATCGTGACGCTGATCGGCGTGCGGCTCTCCTACGCCATCGGGGGATCCGTGGTCATCGAAACGGTCTTTGCCCTGCCGGGCCTCGGGTCGTGGATGGTGGACTCGATCATGGCCCGCGATTACATGGTCGTCCAGACGCTCACCCTGGCATTTGCCATGGGCGTGATGCTGATCAACCTCGCCACGGATCTGGTCTACCCTCTGCTGGATCCCCGGGTCCGCATGGGCTAGGAGGCGGCATCCGTGAGCGCGGTGGTCCAGGAAGCCGTGGCGCCCCCCGGGATCGCCCCGCGCCTGCCGCCGAGCCTCCTCGCCGGGGGGGCGATGCTGCTCCTGCTCGGCAGCGCCGTCCTGATCGCCCCGTGGCTCGTCCCCTACGATCCGAACGGCCAGAACTTCGACCTGCTCCTCCAGGCGCCGAGCCCCGCGCACCCGTTCGGGACGGATAACTTCGGCCGGGACGTCTTGACGCGTGTGCTGTACGGGGCCGGCATCGATTTGCGCATCGGCGTCCTGGCGGTGATCTTTCCCTTCGTCTTCGGATCGATCGCGGGCGCGGTGGCCGGCTACTCCGGCGGCTGGGTCGACGCCGTGGTGATGCGGACGGTCGACGTGATCACCGCCGTCCCCTTCCTGGTCCTCGTCATTGCCGTCGTCGCCTTCCTCGGGCCGGGGGAGCGGAACATCTTCATCGCCATCGGCGGGGTGGGGTGGATCACCTATGCCCGCCTGGTGCGCGGGGAGGTCCTCCGCGAAAAGCATCTGGAATATGTCGCCGCGGCGCGGACGCTGGGATTCCGCCGCTGGCGCATCATCATGGGCCACATTCTCCCCAACGCCATCCCGCCCGCGGTCACCTTTGTCGCCTCGGACGTCGTCCTGGTCATCCTCACCACGGCCGCGCTGGGGTTTCTGGGTCTGGGAATCCGGCCGCCCGCGCCCGAGTGGGGGATGATGATCGCCGAAGGACGCGAGTTTCTGTCCGGGGGGTGGTGGGTCGCCACCATGCCGGGGTTCGCGTGCATGTACGCGGGGCTCGCCTTCATCCTGCTCGGTGACGGGGTCGCCGACCTGCTCCGCGTCCGGGGCCAGTGAGCGCGCCGCTCCTCGCCGTCGAAGACCTGCGCGTCGAGATCCCCACCCCGCGGGGAATCGTCCAGGCCGTGCGGGGCGTCAGCTTCACCGTCGAGCGCGGGGAAACATTTGCGCTCGTGGGCGAGTCGGGGTCAGGCAAGACGATGACCTGCCGGGCGATCCTCCGGCTCGTCCACCCGCCGGGACGCATCAGCGGCGGCAGCGTCATCTTCCAGGGACGGAACCTGGCCCGCCTGCCCGAGCGGGATCTCGAGCGGATCCGAGGCGGCGGATTCGTGATGGTCTTCCAGGATCCGATGAGCGCCCTCAACCCCGTGCTGACGGTGGAAGCGCAGATCGCCGAGGCCCTCCCCTGGGGGCGCGCCTACTCGCGCCGCGACCGCGCCCTGGACCTGCTGCGGCGCGTGGGGATCCCCGACCCGGAGCGGCGTCTCCGGGCCTATCCCCACCAGCTCTCGGGGGGGCAGCGGCAGCGGGTCATGCTGGCGATCGCGCTGGCCCGGCAGCCGGCGCTCCTCCTGGCCGATGAGCCCACTACGGCGCTCGATGTGACGATCCAGGCGCAGATCCTCCGCCTCATCGTCGCGCTGCAGAAGGAATACGGGATGGCGCTGATCCTCGTCACCCATGACCTGGGCGTGGTCTACCACATGGTGGATCGGGTGGCGGTGATGTACGCGGGACAGATCATGGAACTGGCCGCCAAGGATGACCTCTTCGCGCGGCCCCGGCACCCCTACACGATCGGCCTGATCGGATCGGTGCCCAGCGTCGACCGGAACCGGCCGCTGGTGCCCATTCCCGGGACCCCGCCCGATCTCATCGGACTGGGGCCGGGATGCCCCTTCGCGCCCCGGTGCGCGTGGGCCTCGAACGAATGCAGCACCGGCGACATCCCCTTCGTTCACGTCGGCGATGGACACTGGAGCCGCTGCCTCAAGACGGACCTCCTGGAGACCGCGGCCGGTGGCTGAGCCGCTGCTGGAGGTCCGCGACCTCGTCAAGCACTTTCCCCTCCCGCACACCCTCCTCGACGCGGCGCTGCGCCGGCGGCCGGAGACGGTGCGCGCGGTCGACGGCGTCTCGTTCACCCTCGGGCGGGGGAAAACGTTGGGCCTGGTGGGGGAATCGGGGTGCGGAAAGAGCACGCTCGGCCGCTGCATCCTCCGCCTCTACGATGCCGACCGGGGCGAAGTGCGCTTCGACGGGGTCGACCTGATGCGGGTCACCGAAGGCGGGCTCCTCCCCTACCGCCGGCGAATTCAGGTGGTCTTTCAGGACCCATACGCGTCCCTCAACCCGCGCCAGACCGTCGCGAAGACCCTGCTGGAAGTCCTCGACGTTCACAGGATCGGGTCGCCGCGGGAGCGGGGGAGGAGGGTCGCGCAGCTGCTCACCCAGGTGGGGCTGAGCCCCGGCGATGGACACAAGTATCCCGGGGAGTTCTCCGGCGGCCAGCGGCAGCGCATCGGGATCGCGCGCGCGCTCGCCCTGGAACCCGAACTGCTGATCGCCGACGAGCCCCTCTCCGCCCTCGACGTCTCGATCCAGGCCCAGATCCTGCAGCTGCTGCTCGACCTGCGCGCCTCCCTGGGACTCACCATGATCTTCATCTCTCACGATCTGCGCGTGGTCCGCTACCTCAGCGATGAAGTCGCCGTGATGTACCTGGGGAAGATCGTGGAGCGGGCGCCGACCGCGGAGCTCTTCGCGCGCCCCCAGCACCCGTACACGATCGCCCTGCTGTCGGCCGTCCCCGAGGTCGGCGGCGCCGCGCGCGAGGAGATCCCGATCGAAGGGGAACCGCCCAGCGCCGTGCGGATCCCGCGGGGCTGCCGCTTTCATCCCAGGTGTCCGTGGACGATCGCCCGGTGCCTGCAGGAGTCCCCGGACCTCAAGGGAATCCTGCCGGGACACACCGTAGCCTGCCATGTGGCGGAGGTCCGTCTCGCCGTGGGTGGGCCGCCGCCCTGAAGGAGTTGTCAGAGACATGGACAGCCGGCTGAGCCCCCTCCAAGGCATCCACGCCCTCGAGGCGTTCGCGCAGCGCCTGCTGCTGGTGATCAGACAGATCCTCGATGCGCCCCCTCTCCGCCGCGGCGGTGAGGACGCCTTGGCCCTCATGGCGCTGTGCTTCACGCGCAGAGAGGCCGAGCACCTCCGATCGATCCTGGCGTTGGTCCGGGCGGGCCAGTATCGGGATGCCGTCCTCATCGCCAGGAGCATGATCGAGGGGGTGGCGCTGCTCACGTGGGCTGCGCGGGAGCCGTCCACGCGGCCGGCGCTGTGGAGGAAGTTTGCGTGGATCGAAGACTGGCGGCTCATGCAGGAGCAGGTGCGATCGGGTGAGCTGCTCGGTCCGCTCGAACGAAACACTGTGGAAGAGCAGGTCCTGAAGTTCGGAGACCATTTTTTCAGCAGGGCGGCGCAGGACGCGCTGAGGGCCGGCGCATCCCTTCCCGCGGATCCCTACTGGCCGTACTGGCATGAGGGGAAGAGCGTCGCCAAGATCTTCCAAGAGCTCCGGGGCGTCCCGTTGTATCAGTCCGTCTACGGCGCAACCTCGAGATGGATCCATTGGTCGCCGCGCGGACTCGGGGCGTCCACCGGCGGCGATGGTGACCACCCGGACGGCGAGGCCGGGGTGCCCGAGTGCGCCGCTGCCGCCCTGGCCGCGGGATTCCAGACCGCGCTGGAGACCGCGACGCGCCTCGACGCGCACCTGCATTTGGGATTTGCGGGGCGGCTCTCCGAGCTCGGGGACGAGTACGTCCGGCACCTGTCTGGGGACGGCTTCGACTCCTTGCGGATGGCGATCGGGTGGATGCAGACTCCCACGTTGAGGGAGGGACGCGATGCCTAACTGGACGGTGTTTCCCGATGAGACGCCATCAAAGCAGGCCGTGGCCCTGGCCGAGCAGATCGAGCGCGACGGGGGCCATGCGCTCGCCGTCTACCGTGAGCCCGTCGGCGACCACTGGCAGATCTTCTGCCTGCTGCCCATGGCGAAGGTCGAGCCGACGCCCTACCAGCGCGACCTCTCCCCCGCCCACGTCAAGCGCCTCCTCGATGTGGTGAAGAAGATCAAGCGCTTCGTCGATCCCATCGTGGTCACGTCGCCCCGCGCGGGGGTGTACTGGACGCCCAACGGCAACCACCGCCGGTCGGTCCTGGACAAGCTCAAAGCCGGCTCGGTCCCCGCCATCGCCATCCCCGAGCACGAGGTGGCATTTCAGATCCTCGCGTTGAACACGGAAAAGGCGCACAACGTGAAGGAGAAATCGCTCGAGGTGATCCGCATGTACCGCGGCCTGGTCGCCGAGGAACCCTCCCGGGGCGAGGAGGATTACGCGTTCCAATTCGAGGCGCCCCACTTCATCACCCTCGGCCTGCTCTACGAGGCCAACAAGCGCTTCGCCGGGGGCGCGTTCGCGCCCATCCTCCGCCGCGTCGACAAGTTCCTCGGGGGGACCTTCCCCAAGACGCTGCGCGAGCGCGAGGAGCGCGCCGCGATGGTGCGGGCGGCCGACGAAGTCCTCAACGAGGTCGTGGCCAGGATCAAGAAGCGCGGCATCTCGCACCCGTACGTGAAGACCTTCGTGCTCGCGCGGACGACCCCGCTCACCCGGCAGCGGAAGACCCTGCCGGGCTTCGACCAGACGTTCAAAAAGCTCAAGGCCAACCTCGAAGAGTTCGACGTGGCCAAAGTCCGGTACGAAGATATCCAGCGGTCGGCGATCGTGGCCGCGCCGGCGGCTCAGTAGGCCCGCGGGCGCCATCGCGCGCCGGCGCGCGCACCCGGGTCTAGCGGACCCCCCGACCGGGCACTACATGCTCAGATGCACGGACGCCTCCACCTCACCCGCATAGACCGGGCCGGGCCGGACCACCGTCAAAGGACACCGCGATGAGCCGCCGGAGATTCGGGACGCGGGTCTTCCTTATCATCTGCGCCGTTGCCGCGGCCGGCGGGCTCGGCCTGCTGCTCATGTCCTCCCTGAATCCGAGCCGAGGCGGATCCCTCGGGGGGACGCGCCCGAGCAGCGCGATCCTCACGCGGGTGCGGATCCCCGAGAACGTCATTGCCCTCACCTTCGATTTTGACATGACGCCGGGGATGCTCTCCCGCCTGCAGTCGGGCGAAATCGACGCCTGGTACGACCCCGCGGTCCTGGACCTCCTGAGCAAGGAGCGGATCCCGCACACGATCTTCATCACGGGCCTGGCCGCGCTGGCCTACCCGGCTCTCGCCCGGTCGTTCGCGCACGACCGGCTGATCGAGCTCGGCAGCCACTCGCACCGTCATTTCGCGTTTGCGCCCGACTGCTTTGGCCTGCCCTTTATCGGCGAGGGGCGCGCGCGAGAAGACATCGAAACGGCTCAGCAGACCATCCGGGGGATCACGGGGGTCACGCCCAGGTACTTCCGCTTCCCGGGCGGGTGCCTGCGGGCCGGCGACGTCGCCATTGTCAACCGCCTCGGCCTGCGGATCGTGCATTGGGATGTCGCCGCCGGCGACGCCTTCAATCCCGACGCGGATTCCATCGCCCACTATGTCGAGGACCGGGCGCGGCCGGGGTCGATCATCGCGTTTCACCTGGGCGGCCCGAATGCCCCGGCGACCGCGGACGCCCTGCGGGCGATCATCCCGGACCTGAGAGCCCACGGATACAAGTTCACGACCGTGACCGGCCTGCTGGCGCTCCAGGAATGCGGCGCCAAGGGGCCGGTGGCCAGGCGGTTCCTGCCCTTCAGCCTGACCCCCGCGGCGTGGAAGGCGCCGTGCCGCGATCGTCCTCCCGTCCTGTAAGCGCGCGCCTCACGGGTCCACTCGCCGGCATCCACCCGCGCAGGCAGGGGAATTTCTCCAACCCACCTAAGTAGGACTCGCTCGCTGGATTCATGTTGCCCGCGACATAGCCGTACGCGGATAAGGGGGGGTATCTGTGAAACGGCGCGAGTTTTTGTTGGCGACCCTGGGTGGTATCGGCACCGCGGTGGCCTCGCAGGCCCTGCGTGGACGAGGGGCGGCGGCCGCGCCGCAGAAGGGCGGACAGGTGATCGTGGGGCTCTCGCAGGAGCCCACGGTGTTCAACCCGCTGAAGCCCCACATCGAGGTGGACCGGGGCGTGCACATGTGCCTCTTCGACGCCCTGTGGCGCATGAATCCCCAGGGACAGTTTGTCCCGAATCTGGCCGCCGCGATCCCGACCGTGGAGAACGGCGGGATCTCCAAGGACGGCCTGCAGTACACCATCCACCTGCGCCGGGGCGTGACCTGGCACGACGGCGCGCCGTTCACCGCCGCCGATGTCGAGTTCACGTACCAGTTCATCATGAATCCCAAGTTCGACGCGGCGACGCGGGTGGGGTATGACGGGATCGCCTCGCTGACCACGCCCGACCCCGCCACCGTGGTGCTGAAGCTCTCCAAGCCGTATGCGCCCATGCTGGCGCTGTGGAGCGATACGTACATCGTCCCCAAGCACGTCCTCGGCTCGGTGACCGACCTCAACAACAACGCGTTCGACACCAAACCGATCGGGACGGGGGCGTTCACGTTTGGGGAGCGCGTGGCCGGCGACCACATCACGCTGGAAGCGAATCGAAAATACTACGGCGCGGGCCCCTACCTGGACCGCGTGATTTTCAAGTACATTCCCGACCTCACGGTGATGTTCACGCGATTCCAGACGGGGGACATCGACGTCACGGGCATCCAGGGCATCACGGTGGACCACTTCGATGAAGCCAAGCGCCTCAAAGGCGTCACGCTGCACACGGGCCCGACCAATTTCGTGGAGTACCTGTGGTTCAACCTCGGCAGGCCGCAGTTCCAGGACAAGGCCGTGCGCGAGGCGCTGTATCTGGGGATGGACAAGCAGAGCTACATCCAGCGCATCTATTACGGCGTCCCCCCGGTCTCCGAGTCCTATCTGGCCCCGTCGTCGTGGGCGTTCAACCCGGATCTGCCGAAGCACGAGTACAATCCGGACAAGGCCAAGGCCCGCCTGGAGGAGGCGGGATGGAAGGTCGGCGGCGACGGGATCCGCGCGAAGAACGGCATCAGGCTGAGCTTCAGCAACTCGACCACGGCCGGGAACAAGGTGCGGGAACAGGCCCAGGCGTTCCTCCAGCAAAACTGGAAGGCCATCGGCGTCGACATGCAGATCAAGGATATGCCGGCGGCCGTGGTGTGGGGCGACT
>DATHLI010000445.1:0-2643 GCA_035488355.1 bacterium
GGCCGAGCGGAAATTGGCCGTGATGTCCTCTGCGGCTCCCGAGCGCAGCAGCACCTCCTTGGCCCGCTCGTAGGTCTCGATGTCCGCCCGCCGGAAGGCGTAGATCGACTGCTTGGGATCGCCCACGATGAACAGCTTCCCGGGCCGGAGGTGCACCTGGTCCCAGGCCGGGGCACGGGCGCCGTCCTCGGCCAGGAAAAAGACGACCTCGGCCTGCAGCGGGTCCGTATCCTGGAATTCGTCCACCAGGATCGCATCGAAGCGGCGCTGGAAGTAGGCGCGGACCTCGCGGTTGTCGCGGAGGAGGTCGCGCGCCTTCAGCAGGAGGTCGTCGAAATCGAGAACCCCCTCCCGCGCCTTCAGGGCCTGGTAGATGCCGGCGTAGCCGCGCAGCCAGTTCACCGCGCCCGCGGTCAGCCGGTGGGCGTGCGCGGCCCGGAGCGCCTCGAGGTCGTCCCCGAGAGCGTCGATGCGATCCCTGATCCGGGTGAGCACGCCGGGGGTCCAGTTGTTCTTGCTCCCCCGCACCTTGAGCTTCAGGCCGCTGAGGATCCCGCGGCGCACCTCCGCGTCGCCCAGCCGGGCGAAGAGATCAAGCGTCCGCTCCAACTCGCGCAGGGCGTCCGCGGCCGTATCGGAGGGCACGAGGCAGTCGCTTCCGATCCCGGCGATGCAGGCGCGCATCTGTGGCGCGGCCGCCTTGAGCCAGTCGAGGGGGTCCCGCGGAGCCGGCCCGCCATCCCAGGGCTCGCCCACGACGTCCTGGTACCGCAGCAGCGCGTCGCCCACACTGCGCAGGTGCTCCAGCGACACCCCGGAGTCGATCAATTCCCGGAGCGCTCCCCCGCCGGCGTCTTTCTGGCCTTCCAGCCAGCGGTCCCACGCCTCCGTGCGGAACAGGGACGCGCTCAACTCGTCGGCGACCGTGAACGCGGGATCCACCCCCGCTTCCACCGGCCGCTCCCGCAGGAGATCGGCCGCAAACGCGTGGATCGTCGAGATGGGGGCGATCTCGAGATCCTCGAGCGCCGTCCGGAACCGCTCGCGCGCGGCGCCGATGTCTTGGAGGCGCGACTCGATCCGCTCCCGGATCTTGACGCGCAGCTCGGCGGCGGCTTTCTCGGTAAACGTGATCGCGACGACGGCGGCCAGGCGCGCCCGGCCGGAGGCGACCAGGGATTCGACGCGGTCCACGAGCAATTGCGTCTTGCCGGTCCCGGCGCCGGCCTCGACGACGAAATTGCGGTCGAGGTCCGTGCGGATGCGCAGGCGGGCGGCTTCGTCGCGCAGCGGCGCCGCCATCATTCGATCTCCCACATCGCGGTCAGGGCGGCGATCGCGGGATCCCTCTGCTTTCGCTCGACCAGCCGCACGCGCCCGTGGCCGCACACCGGTTGGAAGGAACAGTACCTGCAGTGGTCCCCGTTCTTCCCGGGGCGCTGCGGAAACACGCCCGCCGCGATCCCATCTGCGATCGTCTTGAGGATGACCGTGAACTCGCCGGACCGCGTCTCCAAGGTTTGGCGGCTGAAGCCGACGCGCTTGTAGCCGCCCTTTCCGGTGGCATAATAATAGAAGGCGTCGGACGTTCGGGCGGCGATGCCGTGGTGGGCGAGCATCGCGTCGGCCGCCCGGATGTACAGCGGGAGCTGCAGGCTCTGCCCGCCGCGAAACTGGTCGCTTTTCTCCCCGTAGACCATCCCGGTCTTGTAGTCGATCACCCGGGCGGCCCCGCGCTGATCGAGGTCGATCCGGTCGATGAATCCGGTAAACCGCATGGGCCGGCCATCGACGGGCAGCTCCAGTGGGCGGGGCATGGACCCGGGCGGTGGAGTCACCCAGGCCGGCGTCGGGCCGAACCTCGCTTCGAAGTAGGCGGGCACAAATCCGGGGGGCTCGGCGAGCTCGAACGACAGGACCCCTTCGAGATCGGTGAGGATGCGCGCCCTCTCCACCTCCCACATGAACCGATAGCCGACCGCCCCGCTCTTCTCGAACGCGGCACACACCTCATCCGCGATCGTCCGCAGCCGGCGCCGGCACTCGTCCAGACCCTCCGCGCGGACCGGCACCAGGCCGTCCCGCACGAGCTGGGAGAAGAACCGGTCGAGGATGTCGTGGAGGAGCGCTCCGCGGTCGAGGGGCGTGATGGTCTCCACCGCTTCCGGCTCCTCGATCTCCCGAACTCCGAGGATCCGCTCGCCGAAGAACTTGAAGGGACACAACCCGTACGTCTCCAGCTGCGTGGCCGCCAGCGTGGGCGGCGGGGGCACGGCCGCGTCCAGGAGCCCATCGTACTCGGTGAACGTCCGCCGGCCCCAGCGCCGGTCCTCGGCCCTGGTACCGCGCACCAGCGCGGGCAGTCCGGGCAGCCCCCGGAGCAGCTGCGGATCGCGCACGGCGACGGCGCGCGAGACGCGGGCGAGGTCCCAGCCCGCCGGCCCGAGCGGCTCCCCATCCCCGGCCACGCGGCCGAGGGAGATCCGGTCGGTCAGCGTCCCGAGCGTCTCGTACCGCGCGGGCCGGCCGGTCAGCGCCTCGGCGACGCGCAGCAGATAATGCGACGCCACCCGCACCTGGCCGGTGGCGGCATCGAGCCGCGGGAAGGAGAAGATCAGCCGGGCCGCGGCCGCCCCCAGCGCG
>DATHLI010000446.1:0-12370 GCA_035488355.1 bacterium
GGGGCAGACGGCAGAGGCCGTCGAGGTCACGATCCCGGCGAAGCCCGAGTTCATCAGCGTCGCCCGATTGACCGCGGCGACCGTCGCGGGCCGGCAGGGGTTTACCTACGACGACATCGAGGACCTGAAGATTGCCGTCTCAGAGGCATGCAACGCTCTGATCCTCGCCGGGACGGGTGGCAGCCCGCTGGCCCTCCGCTTCAGCATTGCGCCTGACACGCTCGAGATCCGGATCGAGACGGGAGGCCCCGGGCTGGAGTTGGGCCCCGCCGCGTCTTCCGATCGGAAGCGGTTGGACGAGGGGCGGCTCGGCGTGTTCCTGATGCAGTGCCTCGTTGACGGCGCCGAGGTCCGCCGGAGCGAGCAGGGCAGAGCCGAACTCCGGTTGGTCAAGCGGCGGCAACGGTAATGAAGACGCGTCCCCGCGCTCGTCGTCCGCTTCCCCGGGCGGAGGTCCGGGCCCTCTTCAGCCACCTGCGGCAGACCGGGGATCCCGTCGCGCGGGAAGAACTTATCCTCGCGCACGAGAGCCTCGCGATCTACCTGGCGAGAAAGTTCGCCGATCGCGGCGAGCCTCTCGAGGACCTCATCCAGGTCGCCCAGGTCGGCCTGATCAAGGCGATCGACCGGTACGATCCCGCGCGGGGCATCGAGTTCACGACGTACGTCACGCCGACGATCGTCGGGGAGATCAAGCGGTATTTCCGCGACAAGCTGTGGTCGATCCGCGTTCCCCGGCGGCTCCGCGAGGTCAACTATACCCTGATGCGGTGTGTCGACGATCTCTCCCAGCGTCTCGGACGCTCGCCGACCCTCAACGAACTGGCCGAGGAGACCGGCGTGCCGTTCGAGGTCGCCATCGAGGCCCTGGAGGCCGGCCGGGCGTACACGCCTGCTTCTCTCGATGCCGAGACCACCGAGGAGGGCGGGGGCGACAGGGCCGTGCCGCTGGGAGAGATGATCGGCGACGAGGACACGACGATCGAGCGGCTGGAGGATCGCGCCACCCTGGAATGGGCGCTGGAAAACCTGCCCAGCCGCCACAAGGAGATCGTGCGGCTCCGGTTCTTCGACCGGCTCTCCCAGGCAGAGATCGCCCGCCGCTTCGGCATCTCCCAGATGCACGTCTCCCGGCTCCAGCGCGAAGCCCTCGGGCAGCTGCGCGGCCTCATCGCCGGGCGGTCGGCCGAGGACCCGGCCTGAGCCACGCCGCATCACGGCGGCATTCGCCGGGATCCATCTGACCCATGGCGAGCTTTCAGACGGCCGTTGAGATCGTCAAGCGCCTGCGGGAAGCGGGGTTCGAGACCTACCTCGCCGGCGGGTGCGTGCGCGACCGGCTTCTGGGGCGGGAGCCGGCGGATTACGATATCGCCACCGCGGCCGCGCCGGGTGAGGTGCAGGCGTTGTTCCCCCGAACCGTCGAGGTCGGCGCCGCCTTCGGGGTGATCCGCGTCCTCGCGGACGACGGCGAATACGAGGTCGCGACGTTTCGGACCGAAGGGCCATACCTCGATGGGCGACACCCCACCTCTGTCCGGTTCGCGACGGCGAAGGAGGACGTCGCCCGACGAGATTTCACGATCAACGGCCTCCTCTACGATCCCGAGACCGGCCAGATCATCGACGACGTCGGCGGACGCGACGACCTCGCCGCGAGGCGGATCAGAACGATCGGCGATCCAGAGACCAGGTTCGCCGAAGATCGCCTGCGCATGCTCAGGGCCGTCCGGCTCGCGGCCGAACTGGGCTTCGAGATCGATCCCGATACGGCGGCGGCGGCGCGGCGGCTGGCGCGCCGCCTCGTGGAGGTCAGCCCCGAGCGCATTCGCGACGAAATCGTCCGCATGGTCACCGGCCCGGATCCCGGCCGGGCGCTTGGGCTCCTGCAGACCGCCGCGCTGCTGGACGCCGTCCTCCCGGAGATCGCGGCCGGGGCCGGGGTTCCTCAGCCCGAGGAGTTCCACCCCGAAGGGGACGTGTTCACACACACCCGCCTGGCCCTCGGCGCCCTGCGCGCGCCGTCGACGACCCTGGCCATGGCCACGCTCCTGCACGATATCGGCAAGCCGCCGACGCTGATCCGGGCCGACCGGATCCGCTTTCCCCACCACGACGAGGTGGGGGCCGCGATGGCCCGGGTGGTGATGGAGCGCCTCCGGTTCCCGCGCCGCGACACCGACCGCGTGGTGTTCCTGGTCGGCCGCCACATGATCTTCAAGGACATCAAGCAGATGCGCGAAGCCAAGGTCCGGCGCCTCGCGGCCGAGGAGGCCTTTCCCGAACTTCTGGAGCTCCACCGCGCCGACTGCGCGGCCAGCCACAAGGACTTCTCGATCTACGAATGGGTGCGCGCCTTCTTGGATCGCCTGGCGGGGGAGCCGCTGCTTCCGCCGCCGCTCATCACCGGGCACGATGTGATCGCGCTCGGGCTTCCTCAGGGCCCCCGCGTCGGCCAGGTGCTCCGGACCGTTGACAATGCGCGGCTCGACGGGCAGATCCGCACGCGGGACGAGGCGCTGGAACTGGCGCGGCGCCTCGCCGGGGCGCAAAACGACGGCTCCCCGGGGCGCGCCTCCCGGACGCCCACCAGACAATCACGGGGGGGTGACCCGAGGGAAAGGAAATGCAGCGGCAGAGGGAGAAGTTTAGGGTAAATATAGGTAGAAGTGAGGCAGGAATTGCGCGGTGGGCGCGGTCGATGGCCGCGCCGGATATGCACAAGGGCCCGAGTCGTGGGGAGGGAAGCCGTGGACGGTGATAGCAGACCCACGGCGCGCCTGCTTGCCCTCGTGAACCAAAAGGGCGGGTGCGGAAAGACCACGACGGCGGTCAACCTGGCCGCCTGCCTCGCCGTCAACAAACGCCGGGTTCTCCTCATCGATCTCGATCCGCAGGCCAACGCGACCGTCAGCCTCGGCGTCGACCCGGGGCGCCTCACCAGGACCATCTACCAGGTCCTCGTGGACGATTCGATGGACGACGGCACGGGGCTCGAACTCGCGGGCGTCATCGTGCCTTCCAACGTGCCGAACCTCGACGTCGCCCCGTCCTCGATCGATCTGGCGGCCGCGGAGCTCGAGCTCTCCGCCAGGATCGGCCGGGAAAAGTCGCTGCGCAAGAAGATTTTACCGGTGCGCGACCGGTACGATTACATCATCATCGACACGCCGCCGTCCCTGGGGCTGCTGACCCTCAATGCCCTCGTGGCGTGCGAGGAGGTCATCATCCCGATTCAGACCCACTACTATGCGCTCCTGGGGATGCGTCAGCTGCTGCGCACCCTCAAGGTCGTCAGGGAGGAGGTCGGGCACCAGATCGAAATCGCGGGGGTGGTGCCGACGATGTACGACGCCCGGACGAGCATCAGCAAGGAGATCATCCATGGGATCCGGGAGTACTTTGGCGACAAAGTCTTTGCCAGCGCGATCCACTTCAACATCAAACTCGTCGAATCCAGCATGGCCGGCGTGCCCGTGTTCGTGCACATGCGCACCTCTCGCGGGGCGCAGGAGTATATGAGCCTCGCCAAGGAGGTCATGGCGCTTGAGCAAAAGACGAGAAGCGCTGCGGCGCGTACTTAGGCCCTTTATCGAAGATACCTCGCGCGAACTGGCGGATCTGGCAGGTCCCCATACCCCGGTTCCCCCCGTCCGGACAGCCCCGGCCGCACCGCCCCCGACACAGACCGTCCCGCCGGCACGGGAAGAACGGGTCCAGCCGGCGCTGCCGGCGGCGGCCGTCGATGCCCCGGTGCGGCCCGCGGCGAGCGAGCCGGTTGCACCTCCGGTCCGCCCGGCAGAACACGTCGCCCCGCCTACGCGGGTGGTGCTGACCGATCCATTTACGGCGCTCGTGCAGCGGGCTCCGGTAGCGGAGCCGGTCGCGCCTCCGGTGCGCCCGATGGAGAGCGGGCCGGTTGTGCCTCCCCTGCGCCGGCCGGTGGGAAGCGAGCCGGTCACCGCTCCCGCGCCTGCCGGGCCGGTGAGGGTTCCTTTACATCCGCCCTCGAACGCCGGGTCACAAAACGCGCCACCCCCCTCCGGGGGCTCCAAACCGGGCCAACGGCAAGCAGAGGTTGCCCCCGGCGGGGGCTCCAAACCGGAGAGGGGCCAACGGCAAGCAGAAGTTGCGGCAGGGTCGCAGGGCCAGCACGCGACCACCACGCCGTCCGCTCATGCGGCGGCATCGGTCCCGCTCATCCCCGTCCGGCCCCTGCGGCTCCCGGTGACGCCGCGCAGGACTGAGCCGTCCAAATACCCGCGGGCGGGGCACGCCCGGAAGCGTCCGCGAGCTGTGCCGGGTCTTGGCGTCGACGGTGTCAGCGGCGATCAGGCTCTTGCGCGGAAGGGGGTCTGCTTCGCTTACTTCATCAAACAGGCGTGCTGGCGGGTCCCCGAGGCCTACTGCAACACCGCGTTGCAGGTCTGCATCACGCGGGAATGCCCCGTTTACCACCTGCACAAGGAAGCGATGGAGCGGCGTTTCGCAACGAAATTCAAGCACTTCTGGTAAGCGGGCCGACGAGGCCTTCGGGAGAAGATCCCGAGGCGGGATGTCCAGCCATTGCGCCGCCGCAAGGCGTGCGCGTTAGATAGTCAGAGCCGAACCACGCCCTCGCGGACGGCGTAGCGGACCAGCCCGGCCGTGTCGTGGATGCCGAGCTTGGTCATCAGCCGGGTCCGGTGCGAGTCGGCGGTCTTCACGCTGATCCCCAGCTGCTGCGCCACTTCCTTTGTCGTCTTCCCCTCCGCGACCAACTGCAGCACCTGCCGCTCCCGCGCGGTCGGCTGCCCGGAGGAGGTCTCGCTCCGGCCCAGATACGCCTGGACGACGGCCCGCGACACGCCCGGGCTGAGGTAAAACCCGCCCCGCATGGCCTCCTGGATCGCGTTCACCAGATCCGTGCCGCTCTGCGTCTTGAGCACGTATCCCCGGACCCCTGCCTGCAGGGCCTTGATGATGTACGGCTCCTCCGAGTACATCGTCAACAGAATCGACCGCGTCTGCGGCGAGACCCGGGCGATCTCCTCGGCCGCATCCGGTCCGTCCATCACCGGCATGGCGAGGTCGAGGATCGCGATCTCCGGATGGTGCTCCTGGGCCAACCGCGCCGCCTCCCCACCGTCGCCCGCCTCGGCGACCACGGTGAAGCCTTCGCGCTCCAGGAGCCCCTTCAGTCCCTGGCGGAAGATGACGTGGTCATCGGCCAGAACAACACGAAGTGACGCTCCGATGGGCCTGCTCCTTTCTCACGCGGTGTGTCCGCCGGGGGTACCATTCCAACGCCGGCGCGGCTATCTGCCGTCTACACCGCAATCTGCGCCGATATCCGCCTATTCTGACACTGCGGCATCTGGCGAATCTCTCATCCGGAATCACCGTAAGCAAGTTCTGATGAGTAACCAATGAGGAGAATGCCTGAATACCCCCCCGGGATATCCTTGACGCGCCGAGAGGGCGTACCGGCCCCACCCGGGCATCTCTGAAGCATGGTTTGACCTGACGGACTTCCCCCTGTCATATTTCAGGTTTTTGCCCCATTCCTGCGGATCCCTATGCAGGGTCATGCTCTAGGTGAAAGCCTGAGTTGGGGGGGTGCGGTCGTGGCTTTGTTCCAGTGCTCGTGCGGTGTCCGCGTGGAAATGGAACCGCGGTTTGGGGATGTGATCACCTCTGTCAGCCACCTCCACCGATCGTCGCGACTGGACGGCACCGCCGCGATTGTCCGGATGGAGGAGATCCGAGTGCCCGGTGCGGTGGATTCCACACACCCCGCTGAGACCACGCCGAGCCGCCGCGGCCGCCGGGCCACATCCGGCACCCCGCCGGCGCGTACGGCCGTCTCGGGCGAGCCCGCGCAAGTGTTGATCGGGCGGGCATCGTGATGATTGTCGGAGGAGCTGGGCGCGGGCTTGAGGAGCCGAGCCCCGATCTGGCGGACGGCGGTCGGGGTCTATGACGAACGGTGTCCTGTTGGCGGAAGAGAAGATCACGGTGCCGATCACGTCGGACCGCGACATCGTCACCGCTCGCCAGCGCGGATGCGCGCTGGCGGCCCAGCTTGGATACTCCCCCACAGACGCGACCCTGATCGCGACAGCGATCTCGGAGCTGGCGAGGAACATCGTCCTCTACGCCAATCGCGGCGAGATCGTGATGGCGAGCAGCGGCGACGGCAGGATGCCCAGGATCGTCGTCGTTGCGCGCGACGAGGGCCCCGGGATCGCGGATGTGCCCCGGGCCATTGCGGGGGGCTATTCTGCCTCAGGCGGTCTGGGGCTGGGCCTTGCGGGTGTGCGGAGGCTGATGGACGAGTTCGAGATCTCCTCCGAGCCCCGGAAGGGCACCACGGTCACGGTCAAGCGGTGGAAGCGGTGAAAGCGCAGAGGGCTCCCGTCGAGAGGCCGGGAGCGCCTCCGCCGGCTACCGGGTGAGGTCGATCGTGAGCAGCTCGCTCAGGTGGACGATGATGCGCCAGGGCTCGATCCTGCGATCCCGGAGGTCGTCCGCGGTGCGCCGGTAGGCGATGAACCGGGCGCCGGAGGCGGCCGCCGCGGCTCCATCGATCCAGGAATCCCCGATGACATAGGTGAGGTCGATGCTCCCCAGCCGGCGGACCGCTTCCCCGACGCCGTCTCCGGCCGGCTTGAGCGCCGGCGTGTCGTCGCGGGCGATCAGCACCTCGGCGTGCCCATCCAATCCCGCGGCGCGCAGCGCCTCCAAGGCGCCCCCCCGGCCGTTGTTGGTGAGGATGGCGATCCGGTACCCGCGGGTCCGCAGCGCGCCGAGCACGTCCCCGGCGTTGTCCAACGGGAGCGCATCCCGCAGCCCGTCGGTTTCGTGGGCTTCGATGATCTCCCACATCTGCCGGGCGAGGGCGGTGCCGTGGGCGTGGTCGTGCGCGTCCCCGACCGCCACGAGTTGCGCGAGCGCCCGGCGCGCCAGGCTGTCGTCGGGCTCGTGCGCGGCGCCGGCCGCGCGGAGCAGGGCGATGAGGGACCGGCGGATCGCGGGGAAGTCGATGCGCGACCCGATGAGCGTGTTGTCCATGTCGAAGATCAGCGCCACCCGCGCCGGCGCAACCACAGACGCATTGTACGCTCGGCGCCGGGGCCCCCGCAAGGCCGTCGAAACGGAGAGGAGATGGCGCAAGATCCGGCGTAGCCTGTGACGCATGTCGATGACGGCCGTCGCGATCGACGGGATCGGCAATCACCTCGGGCAGGAGATCGAGATCCGCGGGTGGGTGTACAACCTCCGCAGCAGCGGGTCCATCCACTTCCTCCTCCTGCGGGACGGGACGGGGGTTCTCCAGGCGGTGGCGGTCCGGCAGGACCTGCCTCCTGAAGTCTTCGAGGCCGTCGGGGTCCTGACCCAGGAGTCCTCGGTGATCGTGGCCGGCGTCGCCCGCGAGGACCGGCGCGCTCCGGGGGGCTACGAGCTCAGCCTCCGCCGGCTCACCGTCGTGCAGATCGCGGAAGCGTACCCCATTACGCCCAAGGAGCACGGGGTGGAGTTCCTGAAGGACCACCGGCACCTCTGGCTTCGCAGCAGCCGCCCGCGCGCGATCATGCGCGTGCGTGCCGAAGTGGAGCGGGCGATCTGCGACTACCTGGACGATCATGGGTACGTGCGGATGGACACGCCGATCCTCACGCCGTCGGCGTGCGAGGGCACGACGACCCTGTTCGAGACCCCATACTTCGAGCGGCGCGCCTACCTGACCCAGAGCGGCCAGCTGTACAACGAGGCCAACGCGGCGGCGCTGGGGCGCGTCTACTGCTTCGGCCCGACGTTCCGGGCGGAGAAGAGCAAGACCCGGCGGCACCTCACAGAGTTCTGGATGATCGAACCGGAGGCGGCGTTTCTGGACCTCGAGGGCTGCATGGCCCTGGAAGAGGAGATGGTGGCTCATGTCGTGCAGCGCGTGCTGGAGCGGCGCCGGCAGGAGCTGCTGACGCTGGAGCGGGATCTGGCACCGCTGGAGACGGTGCGGCCGCCGTTTCCGCGCCTGAGCTACGACCAGGCGGTCGAGCGCCTGCGGGAGCGCGGGCATCCGATCCGGTGGGGCGACGATCTCGGAGGGGACGAAGAGACTGTCATCAGCAAGGTTCACGACCGCCCCGTGTTCATTCACCGCTACCCGGCCGAGTGCAAAGCGTTCTACATGCGGCCCGACCCCGCCCGTCCCGAAGTGGTGCTGGGCGCGGACCTGCTGGCCTCAGAGGGCTACGGCGAGATTATCGGGGGCGGCGAGCGGATCCACGACCCCGGGCTCCTCGAGCGGCGGCTCCGGGAGGCCAACCTCCCGCGGGCGGAGTACGAGTGGTATCTCGATCTCAGGCGCTACGGGTCCGTGCCCCACAGCGGCTTCGGCATCGGGATCGAGCGGACGGTCGCCTGGATCTGCGGGCTCGAGCACGTGCGGGAGACGATTCCCTACCCACGGTTGATCAACCGGCTGTACCCCTGACGACGCTCAGAATCGGTTGTGCGGAAGGCGCCGCGGCGGGACGGGCATCTGGGTAGGCATGGGGTCAACCGAAGGCGGCGGGGACGTTCCCGCTGCCCGAGAATTCCCCATCGGGCCCTGCGAGGCAAGGTCGGACAGGTACGCCGACAGCGTCGCGCCGACTTCCTTGAGCGCTCCGGCCGTCCCGGAGTCTCCGGCCGCCGCGATGTTTCGCGCTCCGGTCGCGGGTCCCGCGGGTTGAGGCGATTGGCCGGCGGGGGCTCCGGCCGAATGCAGGGCGAAGGCGAATAACCCGGCCACGCCGATGGCCCACACGACCCCGATGGTGCGGACGAGCTGCTGGAGCGACCCGAGGTCCAACTGGTACACGGGGTGGTGGACGGGCGCCGGCGCAATCGGTCCCGGTTGCGGGAGGAGCCCGGACGATCTCGGCGGCGGCGCCATGAGCGCGGGCGAGGGGATGGGGGGCGGGGGCGCCTGCCGCGTCCGCCGGGCGCGCGCCGCCTGGTTGCTGCGCTGCTTCTGAACCGCCTGGACCGACGGGGGGAACGAATCCTGTCCGCGCAGCCGGATGACGCGCTCACACCACGGACACGATCGAAGGTGCCGGCCGTACCAGTGGTGGCCGTTGGCCGCGCACTGCCGGAGGTCTTTTTCCGCTCCGTCCAGCGCCTGCGCCCAGGTCTTGCCGTCGGGCCGGATCTCGGGATCGGTATGCCCGTCCTCGAAGCAGCGCAGGACCAGATTGCGCAGCGCCGGGTGCAGCACGTCGAACTTAAGCGACGACAATGCCGGCTCGTAGGGCACGCCCAGGCCCGGGCGGTAGGGGAAGCAGCCCAGCTTGATGCGGTCCGCCAGCGCGGGATAAGGATCCTCCTCGTCGCCCGTAAACCGCCCGTTGAACGGGTGCATGCCTTCCATCAAGAGCTGGAAGATGAGGACGCCCAGGCCGAACAGGTCGTTCTCGGGCCGGCGGTCGATTTCGGCGAAGGGCAGGCCCTGTAGCTCGGGGGGCGTGTACTCTTCCTTGCCCACCGGACAGCGGTACACGGCGCCGCTCTCGGGGTCGCGCACCTGAAACGAGTCGGTGTCCACCAGCGCGACCAGGGCGTTGTCTTTGACGAGGACGTTGGAATAGCTGACGTCTCCCACCACATACCCGCGGTCGTGCAGCGCCTGCACGGCGGTGGCGAGGTTGCGGGCGGTGCGGTGGAGGTAGCGATACTCGAACCAAGGACACCACTGCAATCGATCCTGAGGGATGAACGCGTGCGAGAGATGCTTCGCCCCTTCCACGCGTTCCATGAGGAAGCCGACGACGCGCCCCTCACCCCCATCCGCGCGGAGCAGGTCCACCGGCCACGCAATGGACACAACGCCGCCAGGCCTCGGGTCCTCCGGGGGATTCTTGAGCATGATGGCGAGTTTTCTCAGCGGGACGTCATTCGGAGATTCGTAGAGCTTGGCGAGGAAGCCCGGCATCCCGTCGGCGAGGAGCACGCGCCCCTCCCCACCGCGCTCCAGTTCCGAGGAGAGGGTGATCACCTGCCCGTCGGACTGGCGGCGCGCCTGCATCGGACGGTTATCCCCTCAAACTCGCAAGCAGCAGGGTGATGTCATCATCCGTCCGCTCCCGGATGCGGGTCGACACGAGGAACTCCTGCAGTTGACGGTTGGCCTCCTGTTCCCCTCCGACGTCGGCCATGAAGCGGAAGAGGGGGTCGAAGAACGGCTGGTGGGGCACGCCGCCGGGCATCTTCAGGGCCAGCATCTCCAGCCCGTCCGACAGCACGGCGACGTGGGCGGGTTCCCCGCGGCGGACCGCCCACTGGATGGACTCGAGGGCCTGAGGGGCGACCAGGAATTCGGTCTCGTTGAGGTATTCTCCATTGTGGGGGACCGTGAGCGCGCCGATCTCGCCCGCGTCATCGCACATGATCGCTGCGCCGTCTCCCACCTGCGCGACGGCCGTCAGCCGCCGCGTCCCCACCACGAGGATCAACGTGGTGGCGAGGTCTCGAGGCGAGGCCCCGAGCTCGGCTGCTTCGCGCTCCACCGCTCCCCGCGCCACGGTGAAGGCATCGACCAGGAGCGAGCGCCAGGCCTCATCGTCTTCCGGCAGCCGCGCCAGCGCGGCCTGCGCGGCGATCGTGTCCACGGCTTTCTTCGCGGCCACCGCCGCGCCGGTGTCGCTGTGCCTGGCCGACCCGGCCCCGTCGGCCACCGCCGCCACGAAGATCCCCCCGGGAAGGCTGCGGTGGACGCAGGCGTCCTGGCACGGCAGGCCCATCTTCTCATGGTTGCTGCCCTGCATCGACGCCGCGGCGATCCGCCACCGGCGTGCCGGCGTGCGCACGGCGGTGCGGCCCGGCCGCGCCTCGCGCCCCCGCGGGCTCATCATGCCGGCTTCATGGCCGACGGTAAGGCGACCTGGCCGCCCTTTCCCATGCTGGCCGACGCCCACCGGAACAGCTCCCCGAACTGGAGGCCCGCCAGGCGATAGGGAGGGCGCACCGCGATCGCCTTCAATCGCTCCATGTTGGCGCTTTCCACGCCCACCGCGTAGAAAAACACGCGTTTGGTTTCCTCGTTGTCTTCACTGCTGATCCGGCGCACCGCCTTCTCGACGATGTCGTCGGGCTCGCCCTGGGGCTCGCCGTCGGTGATCATGAACACCCATGCGCGGAAGTAGCTCACGCCGTTCTGGCGGTACACGGCTTTGCGCTCGTGCACCATGTCCAGCGCCTTGAGGATCGCCGTCCCCATAAAGGTCTGGCCCTGGGCCTGCAGCTGGGGCGGCTCGAACTTATCGATGGTGACGAAGTCTTGAGCCACCGCGACCCGGTTATCGAACGTGACGATCGCGACCTCGACCCGCCGCGACGCGACCGGATCTTTGCTCAAGGCTTCCTTCAAGGTGCGCAGCCCGGCGTTGAGCGCTTGGATCGGTTCGCCCTGCATCGAACTGGACGTATCCAGCAGCAGCAGGCACGCGCAGCGGGGCTCGGGGTTTTCCGCAAACTCGACCGCGGCTTCTTCCAACCTGGCCATACCTACCGCACCCCCAGACGTCTGATGGTGTTGCCGGAACGAGTGCCGCTCGCGCCCCCCAGTGCAACACATACCCCTGCGGAATGACGATTAGACGGCTCATGCCCGGCGCGCACGCTGCGGGCAGACCGCGCGAAGACCGCACAGGCCCGCCCGCTGCAGGGCCCGGAGGGCCGCAAAACTTGTCATTCCCCGCGGTCGTGTGCTATACTCACCCTTGGTTATTGGTGAGTAAGACCCGTGCCCCAATCTTGACGCTTTCGAGGGGAGTGGGTGCCCTACCCACTCTCTCGTTTCTTGGAGGCGCCGAAGGCTGGGGCGCACGTTTGTGGGGAGGGGAATCTCATGGGGCGCCACGAGATTGCCGGGCAGGTGGCGGACCTCGCGGGGCCGATCGCCACGCGGATGGGCCTGGAGGTCGTGGATGTGGAGCTGGTCGGCACGGGACGGAATCAGATCCTGAGGGTGCTCGTGGATCGGGACGGCGGCGCGAGCGTCGGGCACTGCGCCCGGCTCAGCGAAGCGTTGAGCCGGGAACTGGACTTGTACGATCTGCTCGTGCATTCCTATACACTGGAGGTGGCGTCGCCGGGACTCGACCGGCCGCTGCGCCGCCTGGCCGACTTCGTGCGGTTTTCGGGGCGGATGGTCGCCATCACGACGCACGAGCCTCAGGACGGGCAGCGGAGGTTCCGGGGGCGCCTGCTCGGGCTGGTGGACGGCCGGGTGGCGGTCCGCTTGGAGGACGGGAGGGAAATCCGCCTGGACCACGAGGCGATCGCCCAGGCCCGGCTCGTCGTGCAGATGACAGATCTGCGCGAAGATTTGAAGCGATCCGAACGC
>DATHLI010000447.1:0-3047 GCA_035488355.1 bacterium
CCCGCCAGGGACCCCCATGCCGTTCATGATGTACGGAGGCACGTTGTCTCCCGTCGTGATCGACCCCATCTCGGCCATGAACAATGTTTCTTCGCGCATCGGCGGGGCCTTCGGATCGTCGACGACGATCATGCCGTAGAGCCCCTGGAGGATGTGCTGGTTGATCGCGTACTTCGCGTCCGCGGCGTGGCAGTGGTAGTAGGCGACCAGGGGGTCCTCCGGGTGGAACTCATACGTGTAACTGGCGCCCGGCGGGATCATCGCGCCGGTCCCCTTATTGTTGATGATGTTCACCTGCGACCCGTCGTTTTCGATCGGGTAGTACTCCATGTGGCTGTGGAAGCTGTGCACCCGGTCGAGGTGGTTCGTCACGTGCACGCGCAGGATCTCGCCGGGCCTGACGTGCATGGTGGGGCCCGGGACCGTCCCGTTGTACGTCCACGCGGTCCACGTGTTGCCGCCGCCGTAATCGAAGACCTTCTGCACGATGTCGAGGGTATACGCTCGGACCGTCTTGCCGCCTTCCTTGTACACCTTCGGCGCATTGCGATCCGCCGGCGCCGGCACGTTCGCCGCGACCTCCGTCGCGGCCTCGGCGGCGAGCGAACCGCCCATGAGCAGATCCATGAAGTGCAGGTGAGGGTAGGTGCGGTCGAGCAGGCAGGCATAGCGGGCCCCGGGGTCATCCGGGATCAGGTCCGTCCACGCCCCCGACGCCGCAGGGCGTTGAGGGGGCGCTGCCCCGACGATGGCAAGGATGGCGACCGCAGCACCGCCGACCAACAGGATCCTTCTGATCTTCATTTCGTCACCTCCATGATCGCGTCATCGACAATTCGACCTCACCCGCACGCATTTGCGACCATTTGTTACCGGCGGCCTCCTTGCACATTCAACCCCGCGCGGTCGGCCCCCTGAGGCGCTCGAACTCGGGCGGGTGAGATCGTCCTCTTCGAACCGGCGCCAGAGCCGCTCAGGCGACTCCTCCGTCCATTTTAGAGAGCACGATCACGTATCCTTGCGGGCGCCGTGACGCGACATTCCACGGCGTCAGTGGAGGTGAGCGACCGGGTACGACAGCCAGGCGTAGACGCCGAGTCCGATCGCAACAACCACCACCGCCGCCCCCGCCGTCAGCGCCCGCCGCCGGCCTCTCCACCCGGTCGCGCCGCCGCGATCCAGGATTGGGACGGCGAGCAACCACAGGAACACCGCCACCGCCCCCCATAACCCCGCGAGACCAAGCAGGTTTTCCAGGCCGTACGCGGGCAGGAACACCCATGGGGGCTTCGTCACCTCGATCCCGGGCACCGGAGCGGGCCCTTCCCCGGGTGGCCTGATGACCGCGAGCGCGAGCGCAAGGCCGAGCATGATGCAGCCATACCCGGCGGCCCTCTTGAGGTGATGGGCAAACGTGTACCGCGGCTGCGTCGTTTCGGCACGGGTCAGGTGCGGGGAGAACCCGTGCTGGCGGACCAGGTAGAGGTGCATCGACAGCAGGATGAAGAGGAGGAGCGGCAGCAGGCTGACATGCGCCATGTACAGCCGGGTCAGCAGCGGCACGTGACTCGAAAACGCGGGCGAGAACCACCCTCCGAACACCCCCAGCAACCGGGCGAACGCCACGTTGTGCGCCATGGCCTCAATCGCCTCCTGATCCCAGCGCAGGACGGTCCCGGTGAAGAAGAGGGCCAGCATTGTGCCCAGCAGCGCGACCCCCACGGCCCAGTTGGCCTCGCGTGGGAATCGGTAAGCGCCCGTGACGTAGACGCGCATCAGGTGCAGGAGGAGTACCACTACGGTCAGGTGCGCCGTCCAGACGTGGATCCCGCGGACCACCTCCCCGCCCCACACCTGGGTCATGATGACGCGGATGCTCTGATTCGCAGCGCCGGGGTCGGGAGCGTAGAACTGGCCCAGGAGGACGCCCGTGACGACGAGGATCACCAACCCCGCGAGCGTGACCGCCCCCAGCAGATACGGGAGCGTGTTGGCGTAGGCCGGCACCTGGTAGAGGAAGTTGTGGAGGACGAGCCGGGCGTCCACCGCCGCCCACACCCGCTTCCAGCCGGACGGGGGCGTCATCGGCGGATGATGAGCCCTCCGGCGACCAGCAGCAACACGGCGCCCATCAACAGGACATACGTGGCCGGTGTGCCGGCGAAGCGCGGCTGGGCCGGCACGAGGAGCGTCATGTCGACTCCGCCGGGCCCCCCCGGTGCGGGACGCAAGGCAGCGATAAGCTGAGTCGCCGCGGCGTCGGGATCATTCAGGCCAAGGGCCTGTACGGCCTCCTGAACGCGCGCCATGTCTACCCCGCGCGTATCCTGGGCGAACAGGGCCTTGAGGACCTTGGAGGTGGCCACCAGAACGGCGGGCGGGGTGACCTCAAGGGCGGCGAGGGCTTGACGCACCAGGGTCAGCGCATCGTTGGGCTCAAGCGCCGCTCCAGGATTCGCGTGTACCGGAAGAGCCAACACACCGAAAATCAGGAGCGCCCCGGCCGCGACGCTGGTGGTCAGGCTCCCAGCCCGGTTCCGGGGCGCGCCCACGATGCCCCGCTCGATGTTCGGAGCCGCTGTCATGCTGCGCCCGTCCGGGGCGCTACAGCACGACCACGTATCCTTGCATCGCGATGGGGAAATTCGGTGCTCCCTTCTTTGCTGCCGTGAGCCCGAGCTTCGAGTCGTAGGTCGCGTAGCGCTCGTCATAGAAGAAGTAGATCCCCCGGTTGGCGAAGGTGACCGACTGGCTCTTCCCGGCCGCGAGGTCGACCTTCTGCACATCGGCTCCATTTACGACCACCGCGTGTGCGTCGGAGTCGCCGTTGGTCCAGGTCACCTGTCCCCCGGCCTGGACCACAACGATGTCCGGCGCGTACGCTCCCCCGGAGATGGCGACCGTCGCCGAAGGCGCCCCGGTGAACCCGGGCCCCTTGACGACGACCAGCCCTTCCATGGCGATCGGAAACGCATCGGATTCCTTGCGGGCCACGGCGCGCCGGAGCTTGGCATTATACGTCGCATGGTCCACGCAGTAGTACGGGT
>DATHLI010000448.1:0-3994 GCA_035488355.1 bacterium
CATCGGCGGCAGCATCGCTCACGCCGACCCGGCCGCGGAGTTGACCGCGATCCTGGTGGCGCTGGATGGCGAGGTGACCGCGCGGGGCCCCAAGGGGACCCGGGTGATCGCCGCCCGCGACTTGTTCGTGTCGTATCTGACCACCTCGCTCGATCCGCGGGAGCTGCTGACCGAGGTCTCCTTCCCCGCCCTCCCGGCGGGCGCAGGATGGTCGTGGATGGAGATCGCCCGCCGCCACGGCGACTTCGCCCTGGCGGGGGTGGGCGTGGTGCTGGCCGCCCGCGGAGGAAAGATCGCCCATGCCCGGATCGGTCTGACGGGGGTGGGCCCCACGCCGGTGCGCCCCGCGGAGGCGGAGCGCCTTCTCGCCGGGCGCGCCCCCTCCGAGGACCTGTGGAAGGGGGCGGCGGAGGCGGTGCGGGGCGCGGTGACCCCGGACGGTGACATTCACGCCTCCGCGGAATACCGCACACACGTTGCCGGCGTGCTGACGCAGCGGGCGCTGCGGGAAGCCTGGGAGCGCGTCCGAGAGGCCGCGTGATGCCGCTGCGGCGGATCACTCTGCGCGTCAACGGGGCGACCTACGCCGGGGAGGCCGAGCCCCGGAAAACCCTGGCCGACTTCATCCGGGAAGACTGCGGACTCACCGGGACGCACCTGGGCTGCGAGCACGGCGTCTGCGGCGCCTGCACGATCCTCATGGACGGCCAGACCGTACGGTCGTGTCTCATGTTTGCCGTCCAGGCGGAAGGCGCCGAGTTGACGACGGTGGAGGGCCTGGCCGACGGCGACCGGCTGCATCCGATTCAGCAGGCCTACTGGGACCACCATGCGCTCCAGTGCGGGTTCTGCACGCCGGGGTTTCTCATGACCACGGTCGAGTTTCTCAACGATAACCCGCAACCGACCGAACGCGAGATCCGGGAGGCCCTGGCCGGCAACCTGTGCCGGTGCACAGGCTATCAGAACATCGTCAAAGCGGTGGCCGCGGCGGCGCACACGCTCGCCGCCGCACCCGGTGCCCGGCGCGAGATTGGGACCGCGGCCCCGCCGCGCGCGGCCAACGTGATGGCGGCGCCTCGCAAGACGGGCGGCCCTCCGGGGGCCTCCCATCGCCCGCGGCATTCGGGGAAGACCGCCAAGCGGCGCAGCGGACCGAAGCGCTAGGCGGCCTCGGGGCGCCACCCGCGGGCCCCGCGGACCGGTGCGGAGGAGAAGAGCAGGGGAGATGCGCGTGCGGTGAACCAGGCCATGACCGACCGGGTTGAGGCGCTCTCGATGAGCTGGCGGGTGGCCCGGGCCATCCGCCAGGAAGGGTGGAGCGGCGAGATTTTGGGGGTGCATCCGCGCAGCTGCTACCTGATGGATGAAGACGGGGAGATCTACGCGATCGTCCAGGAGCACCTCGGCAACGGCCCCCTCAATCTGGTGATCCCCGGCTCCGCCGCCCAACCGTTCCAGCAGCTTTCTGTCGGCGAGACGGTCCGGTCGAACGGGGACGTCCTCATGCTGAGCGCCAGCCTGGACGTGGGACTGGCGAAGGCGGAACTCTGGGATCCCAAGCCCTATGTCGCTCTCGGGGCCGACCCGGATCTCCTCCGCCGGTCGCTCGCGGTCCTGTTCGAGGCAGCCACCACCGATCCCCCGGACAAGAGCCTGACCCACCTGCTCCCCTACCTCGAGGAGGAGGATCTTCCTGCGAGCCTGCTCAAGGTCCCTCACTTCCCCCGAAGCCACGCCCTGATGGCCGGGGTGGCCGAGGGGCTGGCGAACCAGAACCGGCGAGGGCTCAAGGTCGTGACTTCCTCGCTGGCCGGCCTCGGGCCCGGCCTGACGCCCGCCGGGGACGACTTCCTCGCCGGCGTGCTCCTCGCCCTGGCGCTCGTACAGCAGTACCGGGCCGATGCGGAACTGGGCGAGATCGGCGCCATGCTGCTGGAAACGGCGGCGCCCCGGACGCACGAAATCAGCGCGGCGTACCTCAAGGCGGCGCATGCGGGCGAAGCCAACGACCGGTGGCACCGGCTGCTCGCGGCCCTGGCGGTAGGGGAGCCGCCCGAGATCGCAGCATCCGCCCGCGGGGTGATGCAGACCGGAGAGACCTCCGGGGCGGACATGCTCGCGGGATTTGTCATCGCCATGCGGGCGGTTCACAATTCGCCCGCCGAGGCCGCCTGAGGGCTTTTCCGGTCTCACCCGAACATCTGTCCGCTCTTGTTATTCCCTCTCTCGATCGCGATCCTCCCCATTCGGCCATCCATATATGACCGGAAGAATGATGGAGAATTCCCCTGTATTGGGTAGGGGGTTCACCGGATTGGACGTCTCGGAACTCCGGTCACAGTAGAATCAGGGGAAATCCGGTGGAAGAAAATGAAATAGCGTTCGCCTGCACAGGCAGGAACCCGCAGGACCGGGACCCTGGGAGGGCAAGCGATGAGGCGTCGCGCGTTCAACATCATCGGTCCTGAGATCGGCTGCGTCATCCTGGCGTGCCTGCTCCTCGGGACCTCTCCCATGTCGGGGGGCCAGCCTGGGCAGCCCCTTCGCGCGCAGGTGGTGAGCACGACACCGGTACAGGCACTGCAAGGACAAGTGATGGTCGCGGACCAGCAGAGCGGCCGGTCGCTGAACCCATACGCGTTGAACGTGAGCGTGCTGGGACACAACTCGATCCTGAACCGGGGCTTCAATGGGAACCTCGGCTGGGTCGATGACTGCGCCTATGTGGCCCCGTACTACGGCGGGACCCACCAATTTACCGGCCTGGCGGTCCTCAAGGTCTCCGACCCGCAGAATCCTCAGCTGGTCAATATCTTCCCCGGAACCCCCGGCACGCGACAAGGACAGGTGCACGGCAGCCAGACCTCGCGGATGCTCGTCGTCATGACGTTTGCCGACTGGACGATCTTCAGCGATCCCCTGGGGCCGAGCCAGCTGCAGATCTATCAGGTGCCGGTCAACGACTGCGCGCATCCGGTCTTGGCCGGGACCTATGACTTCGGCCCGATCGTCCCGCACGAATTCCAGATCTGGCACGACAAGATCTACGCGACGAACTTCGGCGGGTCGCCCGGGCCATCCCTGATGGTGATCGACGTGAAGGACATGGCGCACCCCCAGCTGCTCACGACGTGGGACCTCAGCAACGAGCCGGGCATGCCCAAGAGCATCGCCCACGACCTCAGCATCCTGGGCGAAGACGACGCCCTCGCCGGGGACGGCACCCGCGTCTACGTCAATGTCCAGCTCAGTCAGGCCATCTCGTGGCCGCCGACCAGAAATGGGATGGTCATCCTCGACACGTCCGAGGTCGTCGGGGGGAAGCCTGCGCCGGTGCTTCACCGGATCAGCCCGGTGCTCACGTGGGGTCTCCCGGCCGGCCTCTCGCACTCGACGTATATCGTCAGCATCGCCGGGCGCCGGTATATCCTTGCCCAAGACGAGACGTTCAGAACAGACTTCTGCCCGTGGGGCTCGGCCCGGATCATCGACGTCCAAGACGAGACGCGCCCGACGCAGGTCTCGACGTTTTCGCTCAAGGTCCAGGACCAGGCCAACTGCACCCAGGCCCTCGGCGACAACGCGATATACTCGGCGCACTACCTGGGCGTGGATAATCCGAACGATGCCAAGCTCGCGTTCTTCACGTGGTACTCGTCGGGCCTCCGGGTCGTCGATATCTCGAACCCCTACAATCCGCGGGAGGTGGGGTATTTCGTTCCCGGAGCGACACCGAGCACCGTCTTCTCCGATTTCAAACTCACCCGGTTCTTCAATCGGAATGTGGACTATGCGTATTCCTATGTCCGCTTCTACCAGGGCAACATCTGGTTCTCCTCGATCTACGGCGGCTTCTGGGTGGTCCACTACCAACCACCCATCTGTGGGACGTGAGCCGACCGGCGAGCCCGGACCGAAGCTATGCGCGGCCATAGGATCAACATCATCGGCCCCCAGGCCGGCTGCGCCATCCTGGCGTGCCTGCTGCTCG
>DATHLI010000449.1:0-5528 GCA_035488355.1 bacterium
GCCGGACACGTAGAGGACCGTCCGGGTGGGGGCGAGGTGGTGCGCGACCTGAAGCGCCAGCGTGGACTTTCCGATGCCCGGATCGCCGCCGAGGAGCACGAGCGACCCCGGCACCAGCCCGCCGCCCAGCACGCGATCCACCTCTCCGAGCCCCACCGCCAGGCGCGGCTCGCGCTCGAGGGTCACCTCCCCGATCGGCGTCGGGGCCGCCGCGCCGGACGGCGTGGCGCGCCACGCCCGTCGGGGCGCGCCGGGCTCCGCGACCGGCTCTTCAACGAGGGTGCTCCAGGCTTCGCAGCCCGGGCAGCGGCCGAGCCACTTGGCGGACTCGTACCCGCACTCCTGGCACACGTACACCACGCGGCCCGCGCCCGCTGCGTCCCCGCCCCGTCGCCTCACCGCCGCTCCGATCCGCCCGTCATAGGCGACGGCCCGGGCAGCGCTGCCCGGGCCGTCGCCATCCCTACCACTGTGCGCCGCGTTCTACGTCCCTTTGTCCGCCGCGACCGGCTCGCGCCGCTTCTCGAAAACCACCATGCCGTCGCGGGCATCGAGCACGATCTCGTCGCCCGCGTGGAACTTCCCGCGCAGCATGTCGTCCGAGAGCGGGTCCTCCACCAGGCGCTGGATCGCGCGCCGCAGCGGCCGCGCCCCGTACTGCGGGTCGAACCCCTCGCCGGCCAGGAGTTCCCGCGCGGCGTCGGTCATTATCAGCGACATCCCCTGGCCGCGGATCTCCCGCTTCAGCCGGTCCAGCAGGATCTCCACGATCGCCTTGATCTGCTCGCGGCTCAGCGAACGGAACACAATGATCTCATCGACCCGGTTGAGGAACTCCGGCCGGAACGTCCGCCGCAGCTCTTCCATCACGTGCATCTTCATCCGGTCGTAGGAGCGGTCGGCCTCCACCTGATCGTTGCCGGTTCCGCGGAAGCCGAACCCGGTATCGCGCTGGATCTGCGGCGCGCCCACGTTGCTGGTCATGATAATGACGCAGTTCTTGAAATCGACGGTCCGCCCCTGGGCGTCGGTGAGACGTCCGTCTTCCAGGATCTGCAGGAGGACGTTGAAGATCTCGGGGTGGGCCTTCTCGATCTCGTCGAGGAGCACGACCGAATACGGCCGCCGGCGGACCTGCTCGGTCAGCTGCCCTCCCTCCTCGTACCCGACGTAGCCCGGGGGAGCCCCGACGAGCCGGGACACGGTGTGCCGCTCGGTGTACTCGGACATGTCGATGCGGACGACGGCGCCTTCGTCCCCGAAGAGGAACTCCGCGAGCGCGAGCGTGAGCTCGGTCTTGCCGACGCCGGTGGGGCCCAGGAAGATGAACGAGCCGATCGGCCGCCGGGCGTCCTTCAGGCCGGCGCGCGCCCGCCGGACCGCGCGGGACACCGCATGCACCGCTTCGTCCTGGCCGACGATCCGGTGGTGGAGGGAGTCTTCCATCCGGAGGAGCTTTTCCGTCTCCTCCTCGACCAGGCGCATCACCGGGATCCCCGTCCAGCTCGACACGATGTCCGCGATGTCGTCGCCGCTGACCGTGGTGATGTCCCGGCCCTTGTCGGTCTTCCAGGAACTCTCCAGCTCTTCGAGCTTCTGCCGGAGGACCTTCTCTTTGTCGCGGAGGCTGGCGGCCTTCTCGAAGTCCTGCCCCTTGATCGCCTCTTCCTTCTCGCGGCGCACCCGCTCCGCCTTGTCGAGCGCCTGGCGGACTTCCTGCGGCAGGAAGCTCGCCTGCAGGCGAATCTTGCTCGCCGCCTCGTCCATCAGGTCGATCGCCTTGTCCGGCAGGAACCGGTCCGAGATGTACTTGTCGGCCAGCGTCGCCGCGGCGACCAGCGCTTCGTCGCTGATCTTCACCCCGTGGTGGGCCTCGTACCGCTCGCGCAGCCCCCGGAGGATTTCCACGGTCTGGTCGACGTTGGGCTCGGCCACCAGGATCGGCGCGAACCGCCGCTCCAGCGCCGCGTCGCGCTCGACGTATTTGCGGTACTCGTCGAGGGTCGTCGCCCCGATGCACTGCAGCTCGCCCCGCGACAGCGACGGCTTCAGGATGTTGCTGGCGTCGATCGCCCCTTCCGCCGCGCCCGCGCCGACCAGGGTGTGCAGTTCGTCCACGAACAGGACGACCTCGCCCTGAGCCTTGCGGATCTCCTCCATCACCTTCTTCATCCGCTCTTCGAACTCGCCGCGGTACTTCGTGCCGGCCACGAGCGCGGCCAGGTCGAGCTGGACCACGCGCTTGTTCCGGAGGACCTCCGGCACGTCGCCGCGGACGATCCGCTGGGCGAGTCCCTCGGTGATCGCCGTCTTCCCCACGCCCGGCTCGCCGATCAGGGCCGGGTTGTTCTTGGTGCGGCGGGAGAGCACCTGGATGACCCGCTCGATCTCGCGCTCCCGGCCGATCACCGGATCGAGCTTGTTCTCGCGGGCGAGCTTGGTGAGATCCCGCCCGAACTCGTCCAGGGTGGGCGTCTTGCTGGCCTGCTTGGTGTAGGAGGCGGTGCCTTCTTCGCCGAGGAGGTAGACGACCTGCGAGCGGACCCGCTCCAGATCGGCCCCCATCGCCTCCAGCACGCGCGCGGCCACGCCCTCGCCTTCGCGGATCAGGCCGAGGAGGAGGTGCTCCGTGCCGATGTAGTTGTGGCCGAGCCGGCGCGCCTCATCCAGCGCCAGTTCCAGCACCTTCTTGGCTCTTGGGGTGAACGTGACTTCCTCGTGCGGCGTCCGCTCACCGCGGCCGATCGCGCTTTCGATCTCGGCGCGCACGCGCTCGGGACTGATGTTGAGGGATTCCAGGACCTTGCTGGCGACCCCCTCGCCCTCGCGGACGATCCCGAGCAGAATGTGCTCCGTCCCAACAGCGCTGTGGTTCAGCCGCTTGGCTTCCTCTTGGGCGAGGATGATAACCCGGCGCGCACGCTCCGTGAATCGTTCAAACATCTCGCGGCTGACCTCCTCCCTGCCAGGTTGCGCGCGACGTCATCCGGTGATCCCGCTGCCTTCTATTTCTACGGACCGAACCATCCCGCTGTTCCTCTCCCCGAAGTCCGCACCGCGCAGCAACCTCGGGGCCCGGCAGAGCGTGAAGGCGACACCCTCCACGTGAACCATCTTGCCTAGCATTTAGAGTACGTTTGCCCTCCCCCGGCCATTCCCGCTGGTCAGTCTCTGCACCATCGAAGGCCTGGACTGTTCTCTTCTTCGCCTACCCGCCGACTCCTGCCGGATGGCCGCCGGCGAAGCGTTGATCGCGCTCTCACTCTGTTTATGCCCCGGCACTGTCACGCCCGGACACCGTAGATTCGATCTTCCAAACCCAACAGTCATCCCTTCGTCGGAGAGGCGGCGGACGT
This sequence comes from bacterium, assembly GCA_035488355.1. GTDB lineage: Bacteria > Sysuimicrobiota > Sysuimicrobiia > Sysuimicrobiales > Segetimicrobiaceae > Segetimicrobium. Next base: position 3,357 of record DATHLI010000449.1, read on the forward strand.
CAGGCATCGGGTACAGACCTGACAAACGCCGCCCGGGCGCCGCCCGAGACCGCGGCAGGCACGCACGAACAGGTCGACGAGACCGCCTGGAGGCCGCCAACGAACTTGAATCGCCAATTCGGAGATCAAAAGGAGGGACTCTGTGGCCTACGGAGGCAACCGACCGGCGGGTCGGAACGGCCGCCGGGGTGGAAGTTTCAGCGCTTGATCGCCCTGATCGTGTACCGGATGGTCCCGGCGGGGGCTTTGACCGTGACGGTCTCGCCCCGGCGCTTGCCCAGGAGCGCCCGGCCGACGGGCGACTCGTTGCTGATCCGGTCGCGGCGGGGGTCCGCCTCGGGCGATCCCACGATGGTGTAGGTCAATTCCTCCCCGGCCTCATCGGCCAGGTGGACCGTGCTGCCGACCGTGACCACATCCGAGCGGACTTCGTGGTCGTTGATGACCTTGGCGTTGCGGAGCATCCCCTCGAGCGTAAGGATCCGGCCTTCGATGAAGGCCTGCTCGTTCTTCGCGTCCTCGTACTCGGAGTTCTCCATGAGATCGCCGAATTCTTTCGATTGCTTGATCCGCTCGGCGACCTCCTTGCGCTTGACGGTCTTGAGGAACTCGAGTTCTTCCTCGAGCTTGCGCAGGCCCTCGGGCGTTAAAATCGTTTCCTTTTCATCCATACCGCACGGCTCACCTGAGAGGATTTCGTACCGCTCCGAACGCTGCGACCGTCCTGAAGAGGGGACGAGACTGAGGAACTTCCTCAGTCTCGACCTCGCATAACGCCAGGTAGTATAACGGATGAGGGAACCATTGTCAAAGGCCCGACGAGACCGGCCGCGATGCCGGCACATGAGTGCCCGGCGCGGCTCCCGCCGACCGCGCGGCCTGCCGGATCGCGTCCACCTCGGCGTCGGAGATCTTCCGCTCGAATCGCCGGAACCCCGACAGCTGGAATCCGTGCGTGCGCATCAGCGCGTGGATCTCCTCGACCCTGTCGAGCCGGACGTCTCCGCCGAGGGTATAGTCGTCATAGCGGTGTTCGAGCGCGAGCAGGATCGTCTCCGCCATGCACGCCTCGCACGAGCGCGGCGGGAACCCGAAGTCGAGCCCGAACTCGACCGGCCCCGGGACCTCGATGACCCCTCCGTCGATCACGAGCACATCGCCGCGCCGCTCGTAGACGAGCCGGGAGACGTTTCGGGGGCGCGAGACGTCGCAGACCACGGCGCCGGGGCGCAGATCCTCGGGCTCGATCAGGACGTCGGTCGCCGTGCTGACCGTGATCACAAGATCGGCGGCCCCGACCGCCCGGCGGACGTCGGAGGTCACCTGCACCTGCGCGGGCGCTTCGCCGCGGAGGCGCGCCGCCAGGGCGTCGAGCCGGTCTCGGGTGCGGGCCGCCAGAATCAGCCCCCCCACCTGGTGCGCGAGGATCCGGCAGCAGGCCGCGCCGATCGTCCCCGTCGCGCCCACCACCGCGACCTCGGCGTGATGCGGGTCGATGCCCATCCGCGCGGCGCCGAGCAGCGCGCCTTCGATCGCGGTGGCGACGGTGAGGCTGTTGCCCGTGGTGACACCGATCCGCAGCGCGTTGGCCACCGTCACCCCGCGATCCCCGACGACCTTGGTAAACGCCCCGAGACCGAGGATGCCGGCCCCCAGGCGCTCCGCGATCCGGCCGGCCTGGATGAGGCGCCGGTAGACCACGTCGGGCGGGGCCGCGAGGATCACCCGGGGGGTCCAGGGGAGCGCGATGAACCACCCCTCGGCCCGCGCTCCCGTGGCAGAGACGATGCCGGTGATGTGCGACGCCTCGAACGGCGGCACCGCGCGGAAGGCGGCCTCGACGAGGCGCTCGGGCAGGAAGCGGGTGAAGGGAAATTTCTGCGCGTACTGCGCGACGTACAAGGGATGCAGGACAAAGGCGAATCGCCCGAGGGGCGCGCTCATGACGCCGTCAGCGTTTCGACCCGCGGGCGAAATCCGGCCCGCAGCAGCCACTGCACGTAGTCCTCCGGCTTGAGGTCGGCGCTCCGCCGCCCCGACAGCGCCAGGACGATGCCCTCCAGCACGTTTGTGCCGAGCGACCGGCCGTCCATCTCCGGCGAGACGGTGATCAGCGTCCGCACGCGGCGGCGCCGCAGGTCCTCGGCATCCTGCGCGGTCACCGTCTGGGTG
>DATHLI010000450.1:0-1795 GCA_035488355.1 bacterium
GCGTAGGCAGGTGGAGGGCGGTCGCGCAGAAGGGGGGAGGACGAAGCGCATGGCTCACGAGAGCCGGCTCGACCTCGACGAGATCCGCGCGCTGATCCGGCTGGCGACGGAAGCCGACATCACCGAACTCGATGTCGACGCGCCCCACGTCAAAGTGCGGATCAAAAAGGCTCACGGCAACTCGGCCGGAAAGCTCTCCGTCGACCTTCCGGCTCCGCCGCCCGCGGCGGGGGAGGCGCCCGCCGACGCCCGTCTCGCGCCTATCGCCGCGCCGATGGTCGGGACCTTCTACCGGGCGCCGAAGCCCAACGCCGAGCCGTTCGTCAACGAAGGGGACGCGGTCCATGTCGGCCAGACCGTCTGCATCCTCGAGGCCATGAAGATGTTCAACGAGATCCCCAGCGATGTCGCCGGGCGCATCGCGCGGATCCTGGTCGAGAACGGCGCCCCGGTGGAGTACGGCCAGCCGCTGTTCCTCGTGGATCCCGCCACCTAGCCGCATGTTTTCCAAGATCCTCATTGCCAACCGGGGCGAAATCGCGGTCCGGGTGATCCGGGCCTGCCGCGAGCTGGGGGTGAGGACCGCCGCCGTGTACTCCGAGGCCGACCGGGGATCGCTGCATGTGCGCCTGGCCGACGAGTCCTTCTGCATCGGCCCGGCGGCCGCGCGGGACAGCTATCTCAACATCCCCGGCATCATCAGCACCGCGGAGCTGCTCGGCGTCGATGCGATCCATCCCGGATACGGCTTCCTCGCCGAAAACCCGCACTTCGCGGAGATCTGCCGCGACTGCCGCATCGCCTTCATCGGGCCGGCGCCCGAGGCCATCGAGCAGATGGGCAACAAATCTCAGGCCCGGGCGATGATGCGCAAGTCCGGCGTGCCCATCGTGCCGGGCAGCGACGGGCCGGTCCGCGACGAAGCCGCGGCCCTTCAGGTCGCCCGAACGATCGGCTATCCGCTGATCATCAAGGCGGCCGGCGGCGGCGGCGGCCGGGGGATGCGCGTCGTGCAGAACCGGGAAGATCTGCGCCGGGCGCTCTCCGAGGCCCAGGCCGAAGCGGAATCGGCCTTTGGCAACGCCGAAGTGTACATCGAAAAGTACCTGGAGGAGCCGCGGCACATCGAGATCCAGATCCTCGCCGACCGCCGCGGAACGGTCGCCACGCTTGGCGAGCGCGACTGCTCCGTCCAGCGCCGCCACCAGAAGCTCATCGAGGAATCGCCCGCCGTCGGCGTCTCCCCCAGGCTCCGCCGGGCGCTCAGCCGCGCGGCGGCGCGGGTGGCGGAGACGGTCGGCTACACGAACGCGGGAACCGTGGAGTTTCTCGTGGACCAGTCCGAGCGATTCTACTTCGTGGAAATGAACACCCGCATCCAGGTGGAGCACGGGGTGACGGAGATGGTCACCGGGGTCGACCTGGTGAAGGAGCAGATCCGAATTGCGGCCGGGGAGCGCATGACCGTCCCGAAGGAAATCGAGCCGCGCGGACACGCGATCGAGTGCCGGGTGAACGCCGAGGACCCGGCCCGCGACTTCCTCCCCTCGCCCGGTCCGATCGCGGCGTTCGTGCCTCCCGGGGGGCCGGGGATCCGCGTGGACACCCACGCCTTTGCCGGCTACACGGTGCCTCCCTACTACGACTCCCTGATCGCCAAGGTCATCGCCTGGGGGCAGAACCGGGATGAGGCTGTGGCGCGGATGCAGCGCGCCCTGCGGGAGTTCGAGATCGTGGGGGTGCAGACGACGATCCCCTTCCACCAGGAGGCGCTCGACAACGCCTTCTTCCGCCG
>DATHLI010000451.1:0-1623 GCA_035488355.1 bacterium
CGGCCCGAGCAGCACGTCCACCTGCCCGAGCTTTTCCATGCTGAACACCGGCGCCTTCACCGCGATCCGGGGGGGCGGCGGCAGCAGCGTCACCCCCGGGTAGCCGAGATCGGCCAGCGAGGCCCCCAGCATGACCCGGACGGCGATCGGCACGAGCGGCGAGCCGGCCGCCTTGCTGACAAACGGCACCGTCCGGCTGCTCCGCAAGTTGGCCTCCAGGACGTACACGGTGCCGTCCTTGATCACGAACTGGATGTTCACGAAGCCGCGCACCCGGAGCGCGCGCGAGACCGCGAGCGTGTGGGCCACGATCTGATCGCGCTCGTCTGCCGTGATGTGGGGAGCCGGAAACAGCGCCAGGCTGTCGCCGGAGTGCACCCCGGCCCGCTCGATGTGCTCCATCACCCCGGGCAGGTAGAGCCCCACGCCGTCGCCGACCGCGTCCACCTCGACCTCCCGCCCCTCGAGGTAGGTGTCGATGAGCACGGGATGGTCCTCGTTGAGCGCCTGCGCGCGCTCGAGGTAGTGGACGAGCTCCTCCCGGCCGGCGACGATCTGCATCCCCCGGCCGCCCAGGACGTACGATGGGCGCACGACGAGCGGATACCCCAGCCGCTCCGCGATCGCCGCCCCTTCCTCGACCGAGCGCGCCGCCCCGCCCGGGGGGTGCGGAATCTCCAGGGTATGGAGGAGCGCGTAGAATTTTTCGCGGTCCTCGGAAATGTCGATGTGCTCGACCGCGGTGCCCAAGAGGCGCACCCCGGCCCGGGCCAGCGGCCCGGCGAGGTTGAGCGCGGTCTGGCCGCCGACCTGCACGAGGACGCCCTCGACCGCTTCGCGCTCTGCGACGTGCAGGACGTCCTCAAGCGTCAGGGGTTCGACGTAGAGGCGGTTGGCCACGTCGAAGTCGGTGCTCACCGTCTCCGGGTTGTTGTTGATGAGGATGGCGTCCCGGCCCTCGGCCCGGAGCGCCTTCACGGCGTGCACGCTCGAGTAGTCGAACTCGATCCCCTGGCCGATCCGGATCGGGCCGGACCCCAGGACGAGGACGCGGGCCCCTCGGCGCTCGGGGACCTCGTCCTCCACCGCGTACGTCGAGTAATAGTAGGGCGTGACCGCCGGAAACTCGCCGGCGCAGGTGTCGACCACCTTGTAGACCGGGCGGATCCCGGCTCCGCGGCGGGTCTCCCGGACCGCGTCCGCGGTCGTCCCCCAGAGGGCGGCGATCGCCGGATCGGAAAACCCCAGGCGCTTGGCCTCGCGGAGGATCTCGGCGTCCCGCCGGCCGCGCAGGTGCTCTTCCATCGCCGCGAGGCCCGCGATCTTGTGCACGAAGAACAGGTCGATCCCCGAGAGGTCGGCGACCTCCTGGGGGAGCATCCCGCGGCGCAGGCCCTCCGCGATCGCGAAGAGGCGCTCGTCGCAGGCGACCGCGATCCGCCGGCGGACGTCGTCCACGGACCACCCCGGGGCGGGCGGGTAGCGGAGCCCGTCGATCCCGAGGTCCAGGGACCGCAGCGCTTTGAGCAGGGCCTCCTCCACCGAGCGCCCGATGGCCATCGCCTCGCCGGTGGCCTTCATCTGGGTGCCCAGCCGGCGGTCGACGCCGGCAAACTTGTCGAA
>DATHLI010000452.1:0-3212 GCA_035488355.1 bacterium
CCCCGCGACGACCAGGCCGGTGCGGCGGCGGGCGCGCTCCTCTCGGTACAGGTCCCGCAGGCGCCGGGCCTCGGCCCGCGCCGCATTCCGCCGGGCCTGGTAGCGCGCCGCCAGCTCCCGGACCGTCGCGCGGCCATCGCCGGTCAGAAGACGGAGCCACGCCTTGCGGGGGCGCGTCATGCGTGCCAGGTGCTCGCCGATCTGCGCAGCGGTCAACGTGCGCGGATCCATCGCCTCGCTCCCGGGGCCCGGGGACGCCCGGGCCGGCTCAGGCTGGCCCTCGCCGCAGGCGCGGCGGGGGGGCCCGGTCAGTGGACGAAGCCGATTCGGGGCAGCGGCCAGTAAATGAAGACCGCCTTCCCGATGACATTCCCTCGAGGCACGTAGCCAAAGAACCGGCTGTCCTCGCTGTTGTTCCGGTTGTCGCCGAGCACGAAATACTGGCTCGCCGGCACGGTGACCGGACCGTAGTTGCCGAAATCGGGTTTGATCGTGTACCCCTTCTCGGACAGCACCGTACTCTCCAGGTGCACGACCCCGTCCTTGAGCTGCACACGGTCTCCGGGGAGCCCGATGACCCGCTTGACGAAATCGCGCTGCGGGTTGAGGGGATACCGAAACACGATGACGTCGCCGCGATGCACCGGCTCAAACCGATACACGAATTTGGCCACCAGGATCCGGTCGTCCACCATCAGCGTCGGTTCCATCGAGCCCGAGGGGATATAAAAGGCCTGGACGACGAACGTGATTATGACCAGGCTCAGCAGCGCGGCAAACAGGCAGGCGTCCAGCGTCTCGACGATGGCCGTCCGCGCCGCCGCGGGAATCTGCGCCGCGCGCTTGACGATGATGCGAGACGCGAGGAGAAATGCGGACACGCTCAGGATGACCGTGGGGATGCTGAGTGAGCTCAACGCCCTGGCCTACCGTTTCTCCTTGACCCGGGTCTCCTTCCCTATCTTTTCACGGAGATAATAGAGCTTGGCCCGGCGCACCCGCCCCGTCCGCAAGATCTCGACCTTCTCGACCCGGGGCGAGTGGAGAGGAAACGTTCGCTCCACCCCCACCCCATGGGAAATGCGCCTGACGGTGAAGGCCTCGCGCGTCCCCCCGCCGCGGCGCCCGACCACGACTCCCTCGAACGCCTGGAGCCGGTCGCGCCCGCCTTCGGCGACTTTGATATGCACCCGCACAGTGTCTCCCGCCCGAAACGGCGGCATGTTGGGCTTGACCTGCGGCTGCTCGACGGCGGTGACTCGGTCCATCGTGGCCCCCAATGTCAATCGCGATTGCCCATTATAGCATGGCCTCCGCCGCCCTCACAACCACCCCGAGAAACCGGATCCCTCTCAGGCGCCCCCCTGCCGCAATTGTCGGAGAAATTCCCGGGCTTCGTCATCGAGCCGGGCTTCGTCGATCATCTCGGGGCGGCGCAGCAGGGTGCGGCGCAGCGCCTCCCGGGCGCGCCACCGGCGGATCGCCTCGTGGTGGCCGCTGAGGAGAACCTCGGGCACCGCCCGCCCGCGAAACTCCGCGGGCCGCGTGTACTGCGGGTAGTCCAGGAGGTCCCCGGAGAACGAGTCGCGGGCGACGGACTCCGCGTCTCCCACGGCTCCCGGAAGGAGACGGCCCACGACCTCGATCAGCACCATCGCCGCGACCTCGCCCCCGGGCAGCACATAGTCGCCGATGCTGATCTCTTCCGCCCCCAACAGCTCGGCCACCCGCTCGTCAACCCCTTCGTACCGGCCGCACAGCACCACCAGATGGGGCCGGGCGGCGAACGCCCGGGCCCGCGCCTGCGTGAGGAGCCGGCCCTGCGGGCTGGTCAGGAGGATCGCCGGCGCCTCGCCGCGGTGAGACGCCCGAATCGCTTCCGAGGCGAGGACGAACGGCTCAGGCTTCATCACCATCCCCGCCCCGCCCCCGTAGGGAATGTCGTCCACGCTGCGGTGCCGGTCCGCCGTGAAGTCCCGCAGATCCCACACCCTGAGGTCGAGGATGCCTCGCTCCCGCGCCCGCCCGAGGACGCCGACACCGAGCGGCCCCGGAAACACCTCCGGGAAGATCGTGACGACGTCGATCCTCACGGGGTCCACTCGGGCAGCCGGGCCACGAGCTCACCCGCGCCGATGTCGATCCGCTGGACGACGCTGTCGACGGCGGGCAGCAGGATCTCGCCTCCCTCCGGGGGGCGCACGACGTAGACGTCGTTGCTCCCCGTGCGGAGGATGTCGACCACCCGCCCGACCGCCTTTCCCTCCGGGGTCCGAACCTCCAGACCGATCACCTGGAAGGTGTAGAACTGACCGGGCGGCAGCGGGACGGCGTCGCGCGCCGGAATTTCGACCGTGGCTCCGCGCAGAGCCTCCGCCGCCCCGCGCGTCCCGGTTCCTTGAAATTTCATGAGCACGACCCGCCCCGACCGGCTGGACCGCTCCACCCGCACCGGCCGCGCCGCGCCGGCAGAGACCAACACAACTTCGGCGAGGCCGAGCAGACGGTCCGGGAAATCGGTCACCGGCGCCACCCGCACGGCTCCCCGCACGCCGTGGACGCCAACCACCTCGCCGATGATGATGCGATCCTCGGAGCCTCCGGAGCCCCGGGGGCGCTGTGCCCCGGCCACGCGTTTCCTGCGGTGCCCCGCCGGCGCCGCCACCGGCCGCTACCCGCCGCTGGGCGTGATGAGGAGCGAAGCGGAGGCCTCCCGGATCTCGAGGATGATCCCGTCCTTGACCAGGATCTCGGTCCGGGAGATCTTGTCGAAGAGGTTGTCCCCCACGGAGACGCTGACCGTTCCCTCGATCGTGCCCTGAGTATATTCCGAGTTGAGCTCGAGGTCCTGGGCTTCGCGCAGGCGGGCCTGCAGCTCCATGCGCGTGGCTTCCTGCCGGCTGCGCTCCAGATCGAGCTGCTGCCGGACGGCTCGGGTTTGGGGGGTGACCTGCCGCTCCAACTCGAAGCGGCGGGCCTGGACGTCGATTTGCTGCATGATCGCGTCCACGCGTTTGATCGCGTCTTCGATATCCGCAATGTAGAGGCGCTTGAACGCCTCGGTGACAATCGCCTTGATCACCACCGGCCGCTGCACGGTAATCGATGTCATGGCTCACCTCCTGAATCCCGGCTCTCCGATGGGCGGTCGGCGCCCTCCGGCCGGACGATCTCCACCGTCACCCGCTTGCCGCCTCGGGTCGCGGCGGCCC
>DATHLI010000453.1:0-6099 GCA_035488355.1 bacterium
CTGTTTCATCGCTCTACGTCATCCGGCGCTGGAGTGCGGGATCGTCAGAGCGTGGTGGCAGTGCCAGGACCCGGCCATGTAGCGGCAGCAGGAGGAGGAATAGCGACGGCAGTCGTCTTCGGCATCGAGTAGATTCCGGACTCCACCCGGACGACGCCGACACCGACTGGCAGGCAGAGAACAGCGTGCTCGGATGAGCTGGGACGAAACCACGCGATGAGAACGCCGTGCCGTGAAGCTTGCCTGGCGCCCTGGGCAAGTCGCCTTGGCTGACGCCCTGAGGCTGCTGCTCCGCCCCTTCGGGGGCGGCCGCCGCCCGGAAGCCGAGAAGCCTCTCCGCGCTGAGCTCCTCAGCATCGAGCGCCTGGAGGAACGGGCCAGGGCCCTCGCCGCCAGCTTCACGCTGGCCCGGGACCCGCGCCGCAAGGCCCGCCCATTCTTCTGGCGCCTGGAGGACAACGCCCGGGTGCTGCGCAAGGCCTATCGCGTCCTGGCCGACGATGTCCACCGCGGCGAATTCGTCCCCCCGGCGGCGGAATGGCTCCTCGACAACTTTCACCTCATCGAGGCCGAGATCCGGGGTATCCGGCACGATCTTCCGCGGCAGTACTACTTGGACCTGCCCAAGCTGGCCTCGCGGGAGATGGCCGGCATCGCGCGGGTCTACGCCATGGCCCTGGAGCTGATCCGCCACACCGACGGCCGCCTGGATCGACAACAGCTCGTGCGCTTCATGGCCGCCTACCAGACTGTGGCTCCCCTCACCATCGGCGAGCTGTGGGCTTGGCCCAGCATGGTCAAGCTCGCCCTCATCGAGAACCTGAGGCGGCTGGCGGACGAGGCACTCCAGGGCCGGGACGCGCGTCTCACGGCCGACAGCTATCTGGCCCAGATCGGCGGCGCCGAGGATGCGGCGCCCCTGCCGTCCCTGCCCGAGGTCCTGGACACGGCCTACGTCGTGCGGCTCCTGCAGCGGATGCGCGAGTACGGGCCCCTTGTCGCTCCCGTGCGCGCGGCCGTCGAGGAACGTCTCGCCGCCCAGGGCATGACGGCGGAGGACTCGATCCGGACGGAGCACCAACGCCAGGCCGCGGGGCAGGTCTCCGTGGCCAACGCCATCACCAGCCTGCGGCTGTGCTCCACTCTGGACTGGATGCGGTATTTCGAGAACGTCAGCTTGACCGAACAGGTCCTGCAACGCGACCCGGCCGGCGTCTACGGGAGCATGGACTTCCTCAGCCGGGACCGCTACCGGCAGGCGGTGGAGGAACTCGCCGAGGCCACCGGGGAGGCCCAGCTCCGTGTGGCCCTTCGCACCGTGGAGAGCGCCCGCCAGGCTGCCGAAACGAGCTCGGCCCACGACCGCGCTGCCCACGTGGGATACCACCTGATTGGGAAGGGCCGACGCGACCTCGAAACCGACGTGGCCTACCGTCCGCGCCTCGCGAACCGCGCACGGCGCTTCATGTTCACCCACGCCACCAGTTTCTACCTCGGGTCGATCGGACTCGTCACCGCCGCCCTGCTGGCCCTGGCCGTCACGTACGTCCAGGGCGAGGGCGGCGCCCCTTGGGCGCAGGCTGGGACCGCAGCGCTCCTCCTGCTGCCGGCCAGCGAGTTCGCCATCGCCCTCGTCCAGCGCCTGGCCGCGCACCTCGTACCGCCACGGCGCCTCCCCCGGCTCGACTTCCAGGCCGGGGTCCCCGAGGATGCGCGGACCATGGTTGTCGTCCCCACTCTGCTCACGAGCGTGGCCGGGGTGGTCGAGCTGCTGGAGCATGTAGAGGTCCTGGCCCTGGGGAACGTCGATCCGCGCATACACTTCGCCATCCTCGGCGATTTCGCCGACGCCCCCACGGCCGAGATGCTGGCAGACGACCAGATCCTGGAGGCCGCCCGCGCTGGCGTCGTCGACTTGAACGCCCGCCTCGGCCAGGGGCGCACCGACCGGTTCCACCTGTTCCATCGTGCGCGTCAGTGGAACCTCGGCGAGAGCTCGTGGATCGGCTGGGAGCGCAAGCGCGGGAAGCTCGAAGAGTTCAACCGCCTGCTGCGGGGGGCTAAGGACACGAGCTTCCGCCTCCACGTGGGCGACCCGGAGGTGTTGCCCAGCGTCCGCTACTGCCTCACCCTGGACAGCGACACCCGGCTTCCCCTGCACGCGGCCCGGAAGCTCATCGGCATCATCGCCCACCCCCTGAACCGTCCCTCCTTCGATCCTCGCCTGCGCCGCGTCACCGAGGGCTACGGGATCTTGCAGCCCCGGGTCAGCGTGACGATGGCGAGCGCCGCCGGGTCGCTGTTCGCCCGCGTGTACGCCGGGCATACGGGCGTCGATCCTTACACCACCGCAGTCTCGGACACCTACCAGGACCTGTTCAAGGAGGGGATCTTCACGGGCAAGGGCCTCTATGACGTAGACGCCTTCATGGCCGCCCTAGAAGGCCGGATCCCCGAGAACGCCCTCCTGTCCCACGACCTCTTCGAGGGCCTGCACGCCCGGGCCGCCTTGGTGACGGACGTGGAGGTGGTCGATGATTACCCCGCGAGCGTGCTCGCTCATGCCCGGCGCCAGCACCGGTGGACGCGCGGCGACTGGCAGATCCTCTTCTGGCTGTTCCCCTTCGTCCCGACCCGCGAGGGCCTGGAGCGCAACCGCCTCCCCGTCATTTCCCGCTGGAAGATCTTTGACAACCTAAGGCGCACGCTGGTGGCCCCCGCCACCGTCGCCTCGCTCGCTCTGGCCTGGCTGGTGCTGCCGGGAGACCCCTTGGCCTGGACCCTCGGCGTTCTCGCTGCGATCGCGTTCCCACTCTACCCGCTGGCCGTCCAGGTCGGCGCCGGCCCCGCCCCCCAGCAACCCTTAGCGGTGTTCCTGCGGATTCTGGGCGAGGACGTGAAGACCGCCGGCGCCCAGACGCTCCTGCAGATCACGTTCCTCGCCCACCACGCCTACGAGATGGCCCACGCCATCGCCCTCACCCTGGTTCGCCTCGTGATCACGCAGCGCCGCCTCCTCCAATGGGAGACGGCGGCCGCCGCCACTGCCCGGGCCGCCGGCCTCAGCGCCCGGGCCGGCGCGTTGCTGTTCCTCGCAGAAATGGCGGCCAGCCCCTTGATCGCCCTGATCGTGCTTGTCACGATCGCGGCCGCCCGGCCGAGCAGCCTGGCGGTGGCCGGTCCCCTCCTTGCCTTGTGGGTGGCCGCGCCGCTGGTGGCCTACTGGCTCAGCCAGCCCGTGTCGCCCGAGCGTCAGCTGCTTAGCTCCGAGGACCGACGCTTCCTCCGTCTCATCGCACGCAAGACCTGGCGCTACTTCGAGACCTTCATGGGCGCCGAGGACCACGGCCTGCCTCCGGACAACTTCCAGGAAGCGCCCACGCCGAGGGTCGCCCACCGGACGTCCCCCACGAACATCGGGATGGGGCTCCTCTCAACCTTGGCCGCCCACGACCTCGGCTTTATCCGCACTCCCGAACTGGTCGAGCGGCTCGAGGCCACGGTGTCTACCATGGGCGGACTGGAACGTTTCGAAGGCCATCTGCTCAACTGGTACGACACGAGAACCCTGGCACCGCTGCCCCCCCGTTACGTCTCCACCGTGGACAGCGGCAATCTCGCGGGCGCTCTCCTGGCCCTGGCCGAGGGCCTGCGGCGGCTGGCCGGCGAGCCCCAGTCCGCGGCGCAGATCTGCGCCGGCCTAGTGGACACCGCGGAGATGGCCGGCCAGTACCTGGCGCGTCTCGCAGACACGCCAGCCGGGCGCCAGGACGGGAGGGCCCGCTTGGTCGCTGTGGTGAAGTCCGTACTGGACGTGTTGGAAGGTCCCGAGGAAGCGGAGCAGAAGCTGGCGCGCGCGGACGGACAGGTCCCCGCGCTCAGAGAAGCCATCGAATCGTTCGAGTCGGAAGGTGCGACCTCCAGCCATCAAGTCGAGGCGGCCTACTGGTCGCGCTCCCTCGCCGCGGGGTTGACGGCCCCGAAGCCCGGTGTGTTCGCGACGCGCCTCGAGGAGCTCGCCTCGCGCGCCCTCGCTTTCGTCGACGGCATGAGCTTCGCCTTCCTCTACGACCGGGAGCGCCAGATCTTCGCCATCGGCTATCGCCTCGCGGACGCCCAGGGCCCCGGCCGTCTCGATCCTTCCTACTACGACCTTCTGGCTTCCGAGGCCCGCCTGGCCAGCTTCGTCGCCATCGCCAAGGGCGATGTCCCCGACAGCCACTGGTTCCATTTGGGGCGTCTACTGACCAGCGTGGACGGCGCCCCCACCCTCCTGTCGTGGAGCGCCAGCCTTTTCGAATACCTCATGCCCCTCCTCGTGATGCAGAGCTATCCGGGGACCCTCCTCGATCAGTCGTGCCGCATGGCTGTACATCGGCAGATGGAATACGGGCGGCAGCAGGGGGTGCCTTGGGGGATCTCGGAGTCCGCCTTCAACCTCGTGGACCGTCACGGCAACTACCAGTACAAAGCCTTCGGCGTGCCCGGCCTGGGCTTGAAGCGAGGCCTCGGCGACGAACTGGTGGTGGCCCCCTACGCCACCGCGCTGGCTGCCATGGTGGACCCAGCGAGGGCAGCCCACAATTTCCGGCGCCTGGCCCGGGAAGGGCTGGACGGCGCGTACGGGTTCTACGAGGCCATCGATTACACCCACCGGAAGGCGGACGAAGGCGAGACCGTCAGCGAGCCCCAACCCCATGGCTCCCGCGGGGTCGTCGTTCAGGCCTTCCTGGCCCATCACCAGGGCATGAGCTTGGTGGCCCTCACCAACGCCGTCCTCGGCCATCCGATGGTGCAGCGCCTCCATGCCGATCCCCGGGTGCAGGCCACCGCGCCGCTGTTGCAGGAGCGCGCGCCGCGCCACGCTCCGATCACGCAGCCCCGGCCCGCCGAGGAGACGCGGGTCGCGGCTCCGGCCTCCGCGGTGGCGGTCCGGCGCTTCCGGTCGCCTCACACCCGGTACCCTCACGCCCAGTTCCTATCCAACGGGGCTTACACCGCCATCCTCACCAACGCGGGAGGCGGGGCCAGCTTTTGCCGCGGCCGCGCCGTCACCCGGTACCGCGAGGACTCGACCCGTGACTTGGGGAGCCACTTCCTCTACCTGCGCGACGTGCGCACCGGGTCGGTCTGGTCCGCGGCCTACCATCCCACGGACCGGGAACCCGAGGAGTATCTGGTCACCTTCCAGGCCGAGAAGGCCGTCTTCCGCCGCCGTGACGAGGACATCGCGACGCAGCTCGACATCGCGGTCTCAACCGAGGACGACGTCGAGGTGCGCCGCCTGGCTGTGACCAACCAGAGCGACCGGCCTCGCGAGCTCGAGGTCACGAGCTACGCCGAGATCGCCCTGGCGTCTGTCGGCGAGGACCTGACCCACCCCGCCTTCAGCAAGCTCTTCGTGGAAACCGAGTACTTGCCCGAGAGCGCCGCCCTGGTTTGCGCCCGCCGACCCCGCGCCCGGGACGAGGCCCGCGTGTGGGCAGTCCACGTGTTGAGCGTGGACGCGAGGATGCAAGGACCGGTGGAATGGGAGACCGACCGCGGGCGGTTCCTGGGCCGCGGCCGCGGCCCGGAGGATCCGATGGCCCTCGACGGGCGGGCCCTCTCCGGCACCACGGGGGCCGTGCTGGACCCGATCGTCAGCCTGCGACAGCGCATCCGTTTGGCGCCCGGCGGATTCGTGCGCCTGTCCTTCGCGACGGGGATGGCCGTGAGCCGCGATGGCGCTCTGGCCATGGCGCATAAGTACCACGACCCCAGCGCCGCCGCGCGCACGTTCGCGCTGGCCTACACCCAAGCGCAGAGCACGTTGCGGCACCTGGGCATCTCGAGCGATGAGGCCCAGCTCTGCGAACGCCTCGCCTCCCGGGTCCTATACACCGACGCTTCGCTGCGGGCGGGGCCGGAGGTCTTGGAGCGCAACGTGTTGGGCCAACCGGGGCTGTGGGCCCACGGGATCTCCGGCGATCTCCCCATCCTCCTCGTGCGCGTGGTCAAGGGAGGCGACATCCCCCTCGTCCGGCAGGTCCTCCAGGCCCAGGAGTACTGGCGGCTCAAGGGCCTGAGCGCGGACGTCGTGATCTTGAACGAGCATCC
>DATHLI010000454.1:0-3493 GCA_035488355.1 bacterium
CGGCGGGCGAGCATCGGCCTACGCGGCGGCGGCCAGGAGATCCTCGAGCCGCGTCCGCCCCTCGTACAGGGCCCGGCCGACGATCACGCCTTCGGGCCCGCGCGGTGTGATGCGGCGCAGGCGGACGACGTCTTCGACCGAGGCGATCCCGCCGGAGGCGATCACCGGCACGTCGACGGTGTGGAGCAGCTGCTCGATCGCGGCGACGTTGGGTCCTCCCAGCATGCCGTCTTGACCGATATCCGTGTAGATGATCCGCCGGGCGCCGGCCCGGACCGCGCGGGCCGCCGCCGCGGCGGCGGATGTCCCGGTGCGGGTGACCCAGCCGTCCACCAGCGCCTCTCCGTCCCGCGCATCGATCGCCACGGCGATGCGGTCGCCGAACCGGAGGCAGGCCTCTTCCAGCACACTCCCGCCGTTGAGCGCGGCGGTCCCCAGGATCACGCGCGCCGCGCCCAGGCTCAGCCACCGCTCGACCGCGGCGAGGTCGCGCATCCCCCCGCCCACCTCAACGGGAACGCGCACCGCCTCGATGATCCGGCGAATGGCCTCCGCGTTGACCGGGGCGCCGGCGAATGCGCCGTCGAGGTCGACCACGTGCACCCAAGGGGCCCCAGCGGCCTCCCACCTCCGGGCCGCGGCGGTCGGATCGTCACCGTAGACCCGCTCGCGGTCGGCGGCCCCTTGAATGAGGCGGACGCAGCGGCCGCCCCGCACGTCAACGGCCGGAAGCACCAGCACCGACGGCCCACCGGGCGACGTTGGCGAGCATCCGGATGCCCCCCGCGCCCGATTTCTCAGGATGAAATTGCGCGGCCCAGACATTGCCGCGCCCGACGACGGCGGCGATCTCCCCGCCGTAGTCCACGGCGGCCGCGACCAGCGTGGGGTCCGCGGGGATCGCATGATACGAGTGGATGAAGTACGCGTACGTGCCGGTCTCAATCCCCGCGAGGAGCGGCGATGGCCGGAGCACCGTGAGCGCGTTCCAGCCCATGTGCGGGACCTTCACCCGCCCGGAGAGGCGGACCACGCGGCCGGGCAGGATGCCGAGCCCCCGGTGGACGCCGTCCTCCTCGCTCTCCTCGAACAGCAGCTGCATCCCAAGACAGATCCCGAGGACCGGCCGCCCGGAGGCGACATAGGCCCGGATGCGGTCCGCGAACCCCGTGGCGCGGAGGCGCGCCATCGCCGGCCCAAACGCGCCGTCGCCGGGGACGACGAGCGCGTCCGCCTCGTCCAGGACCCCCGGCGCATCGGTGATGCGGACGTCGAGCCCCTGCCGCTCCAACCCCTTCTGGATGCTGCGGAGGTTGCCGGCGCCGTAATCGACCACCGCGATCATGCGAGGGTCCCTTTGGTCGAGGGGATCCCCTGCACCCGCGGGTCCAGCCGCGTCGCCCGGTCCAGCGCGAGCGCCGTGGCTTTGAAGGCCGCCTCGATGATGTGGTGCGCGTTCCGGCCGTGGATGAGCAGGAGGTGCAGCGTGATCCCCGCGTTCATCGCAAAGGCGCGGAAGAACTCCTCGGTGAGATCGGTGTCGTAGTCGCCCAGCCGCTGGCGGACCACCGGGACGGCGTAGTGCAGGTAGGCCCTCCCGCTCACATCGACGACCGCCAGCATCAATGCCTCGTCCAGCGGCGCGTACTCGGAGGCGTAGCGGACGATCCCGGCCCCCTCCCCGAGGGCGTCCCGCAGCGCCCGCCCCAGGCCGATGCCCACATCCTCCACGGTGTGGTGCGCGTCGACCTCCAGGTCCCCCGCCGCGTTGACGCTCAGATCGAACCGCCCGTGGCGGGCCAGCTGGGCGAGCATGTGGTCGAAAAAGGGCAGCCGCGTGGTGCCCGCAAAGCGGCCGGCGCCGTCCAGGTCCCAGGCCACGTCGATGCTCGTCTCCGTCGTCGCGCGCGCCAGGCGGCCGACGCGGCTCATCCGGACTCCCCGCGCGCCCGGACCGCCAGGACGTGGGCCGGAAAATCCTCGTACTGCCCCAGCCGCTCCACCACCGGCCGGACCCGGGCCAGCCCCGCGGCGTCGAGACGCGCCACCGAGGTCGCCTTCAGGTAGCTGAGGACCGTCACACCGGACGCCACCCGCGCGTACCCGCCGGTCGGCAGCGCCGCCGGGACGCCGATCGCGTAGTTGCCGGCGGAAAACGGCGTGTCCTGGCCGAGGAGGACCTCGCCGGCGTTCCGGATCTTTTGCAACAGGGCATACGGATCGCGGGTGGCGATCTGGAGGTGCTCGGGCGCGTAGACATTCGCAAACGCCACGGCCTCCTCGAGGGTGCCGGTCACGAACGCGCCGCCGTAGCGGCTCAACGCGGCCTCGGCGAACTCGCGCCGCCGCGCGGGCAGTTGCGCCAGATACCGCGGGAGCCGCTCCACGACCTCGGCCGCCACCCCCTCCGCGGGCGTCAATAAGATGACCGCGGAGTCCGTCCCGTGCTCGGCCTCGTTGAGGAGGTCGAGCGCCAGGCGGTCCGGATCGGCCGACTCGTCGGCGATGATCATCGACTCCGTGGGGCCGAGGAAGGAGAGCAGCCGCACCCCGGAGGCCTGCACGGCCACCTGGGCGGCCGTGACGTAGGGATTGCCGGGTCCGCCGAGCAGCGGCACCCGAGGCAGCGTCGCCGTCCCGAACGCGAGCCCGGCGATGCCCGCCACCCCGTTGCAGCGAAACACCTGCGAGACCCCCAGCAGATCGGCGGCCACGAGGACCGCGGGATCGGCGCTGCCGTCTTTGCGCGGCGGGAGGACCACGGCGATCTCCTCGACGCCGGCGACGACCGCCGGGGTCACGAGGGTGATGCACGTGGACGGAAACGCCCCCTTGCCGCTGGGAATGTACACCCCTACGCCCTCCACCGGCGTGAACTTCACGCCGGTCGTGAGGCCGGGTTCCATCTCCTCGAGCTGGAGCGCGGGCGGGCGGAGCCACTCGTTGTACCGCCGGGCCCGCTCGATGCCGGTCGCCAGCGCCGTGCGCAGTCCGTCGTCCACCGCGTCGTACGCCCGGCTCACTTCCTGCCGGTCCACCCGGAGGCGGTCCGGAGAGAGGGCGACGCCATCGTGCCGCTGTGTGTGCTCCACGATCGCCGCATCGCCGCGCCGCCGGACGTCCTCGACGATGCCGCGCACGTGCGATGCGATCTCGGGGTCGAACACGTCCGCCCGCGACCGCTGCAGGATCTCCCGCAGGCGCTCGGGGGCCACCTGGCTCAACCGATGGATCTCCACGCCGCGCCCCCCTCTCCTACACCGACGACGGGTGGCGCGCTGAAGCCGCGACCCGCATCCGCTCTACGACCGCCTGCACCGCCTCCGCGCGGGTCCGCAGGCTCATCCGGTTCACGACCAGGCGGGCGGTGGACCGGAACACCTCCGCGACCTCGACCAGGTGGTTCGCCGCCAGCGTGCGGCCGGTCATCACGAGATCGAGGATGCCGTCGGCCAGGCCCACCTGGGGCGCGAGCTCGACCGTGCCGCGCAGC
>DATHLI010000455.1:0-4037 GCA_035488355.1 bacterium
GCCAGCACCGGGTGACGAACATGCTGGCCAGCACGTTTGTGACGACCTACATGACGCCGCTGACGGGGGTCAAGAAGGAAGCGGCGGTGGTGGACGACGCCACGAACTCGTTCTTCCTTCTGGGGTCTGACGACGACCAGAGCAAGGTGTCGGCGCTGCTGGCGCGCATCGACCTTCCGGTCGAGCGCGCGATCACCCGCCGGGTCAAGCTGAACTACCTCGATGCGGCGGCGTTCGTGGACCTGCTGGCGACACGGCTCCCGGACGCCGCGAAGGCGGCGAAGATCGACAAGGTGGGCAACGCGGTCATCCTGGTCGGCTCGGCGGGGCAGATGCAGATCCTCGATTCGTTCCTGGAGGCGGTGGATACGCCGCTGCCCCAGGTCTTGATCGAGTCGATGGTGGTCGAGGTGCCCACCGATCTCATCAAGAACCTGGGCGTCGCCTGGCCGCAAACCGAGCCGTTCACGCTGCAGTGGAACGAGTCCCTGCCGGGCGCTTGCTGCTCGGTCCTCAGCGCCCCCAGTGTGGCCAATATCCTGATCACGACCCCGGCGCTCATATTCACGCTGAACAACTTCATCCAGCAAAACAAGTCGAAGCTCCTGGCCAACCCCCGTCTGGCGGTCCGCGACGGCGAGACGGCGAAGATGAACATCGGCGACAAGATCCCGTTCCAGGTCGTGAACGCGCAGGGCGTGCCCTCGGTGATCATCATCGAAGCCGGGGTCCAGCTGGAGGTCACGCCGCGCGTCACCACCGACGGGTTCGTGACGCTGAAGATGCACCCCGAGGTGAGCAGCATCAAGACCGCGCCGGGCCCGGGGGTGCCGCCGACCATCGCCACCCGCGAAGCGGACTCGTCGCTGACCGTGAAGGACGGCACGCCGATCGTGCTGGCCGGGCTCATCCAGAAGAACGAGATAGAGACCACCATCAAGATTCCCCTGCTGGGGGACGTCCCCATCCTCGGGTGGCTGTTCAGGAGCACGGTCACGGACAAGTCCGACAACGAGGTGATCTTCGTGATTACCCCGCACATTCTGGCGAAGGTCGGGCAGTGACGCCGTTCGCGCGGACCGCGCTGACCGCGGTGGGGCTGGTGGGCCTCCTGGCCGCGAGGGCCGCCGCGGCCCTGCCGCAGTTCGATCTGACGAAGATCCCGCTCACGGAAGCCGCCTTCACGCGCTCGATCCAGGTCTACCAGAGAGCCGCGGCGGCAAACCCCCGGGACGCCGAGGCCCACTACTGGCTCGGGGTCGCCTACTGGGAAGCCTCGCTGCAGCACCGGAATATGCTGATCCCCTACGGGGACGGCTACCTCGACAAATCCATCGCCGAGCTCGAGCGCGCGGTGAAAATCGACGATAATTACCTCGCCGCGTGGCAGCTGCTGGCGGCCGCCTACCCGACCCGGGGCACGAGCCTGTTCTTCAGCCTCGGCGGGCTGTTCGGGCTCAGCGACGACCAGAAGGGCTGGCAGGCCGCGCAGAAGCTGATCATCCTGACCCAGAAGCAGAGCATCGCGTATGGGGGAGCGCCGCAGCCCAAGGGCGGCGGCGGGGTCGCGCCCGCCTCACCGCCGGCGGCGCCCGGCCAGACCGCGCCCCCGCCCCCGACCACCGCGCCGCCGAATCCCACCACCGGGCCTGCGGGCACCACCGCCCCGGCAGGTCCCGTCGGTCCTGCCGGCCAACCGGGCCCGGCCACCGGGCCTGCCGGCTCGACCGGCCCGACCAAGAAGAAGTTCAACCCGGCGGACTACTATGTAATCGGCGACCAGGACACCAAGCTCCTGTACCAGTACTCGTGTTCTACCCTTCCGGCCATCGAGCACCCGGCGTTCTTCCTGATCAAGTGGCAGGCATTCGACCGGGGGTACAAGCCGGCCACGATCTGCCCGCCGCCCTAGGAGCGCCACGATCGTCGTCCGCGTCGTCGTGGGCCGGCGCAGCTGACACGTCCGACCATGGGGATCGTCGCGTTCGCGCTGGGGCTCATCGTTGGAAGTTTTGTCAATGTGTGCATCTACCGGCTGCCGCGCCATGAATCGGTGGTCTGGCCGGGGTCGCACTGCCCCCACTGTCAGGCCCCGATCCGCTGGTACGACAATATCCCGCTCCTGAGCTTCGCGCTCCTCGGGGGACGCTGCCGGCGCTGCCGGACACCGATCAGCTGGCGCTATCCGCTGGTGGAGTTCCTGACGGCGGCGCTGTTCGTGCAGAGCGTGGCCGCGTTCGGGGTGAGCCCGCGCGCCCTCCAGAGCCTCGTCCTCGGCACGCTCCTCCTCATCGTGTTCTTTGTGGACCTGGACCACTACATTATTCCCAACCGCATCACGTATCCGGGCACCGTCGTCGGCCTGGTGTTCGCCGCCGTGTCGGACGGGCGCCTGGACTGGCGGCACGCGGCGGTGGCGGCGGTGACCGCGCTCGCGCTCGGGGGCGGGTTTGTGCTGGTCAACGTCCTGAGCGCCTGGATCATCGGGCAGGAAGGGATGGGGATGGGCGATGCGAAGCTCGCCGCGATGATCGGCGCGTTCCTGGGCTGGCCGATCGGGGCGGTGGCCATCCTCATGGGGGTCTTCATCGGGGGCGCGCTCGGGGTGGGCTTGCTGGCGCTGCGGTTGAAGGGGCGCCGGGAACAGATCCCGTTCGGCCCCGCCATGGCCGCCGGCGCGCTGGCGGCGATGTGGTGGGGCCCCGGCCTGTTGAACTGGTACCTGACCAAGATGCTGGGGTGATGGGTGTGATGGGCGGGGCGCCGTGAGCATGGAAGAGACGGTGAAGGAGTATCAGGCGCGGCTCGCAGAGCAGATCGCGACGCACCAGCAGGAACTGGACGAGCTCAGCCGGCAGCTGCAGCAGTCGGCGAGCATCGATGACCTCACCGGGCTGTTCACGGCGCGCGTGTTCCGCGAGGTCCTCCTCCGGGAGGTCCAGCGGGCGCGGCGCTACCGCCGGCTCCTCGCGCTGATCGTGTTCGACGTCGACGACTACCGGCGGCTGGTCGACGACGCGGGCGCGCGGGAGGGGGAACGGGTGCTCAAGGAGCTCGCGCAGATCGTGCCGGGGCGCGTCCGCGAGGTCGATATCATGTGCCGCCTCGACGTCGACGAGTTTGCGGTCATCCTGCCGGAAACGCCGATCCAGCGCGCGGTGATGGTCGCCGAGCGGATCCGTTCGGCCGCGGCGGCGCACGGCTTCATTCTGCCCGGCCTGTTTGCGCCGGGGACGGTCGGCATCTCCGCGGGGGTCGCCGGGTTCCCGGATGATGCCGGGACCGCTGAGGAACTGGTGGAGCGCGCGCGCCGCGCCTGCCGGCACGCGAAGGGCCTGGGCAAGAACCAGGTCGCGGCGTACGCGGAGACCCTGGGCTGACCCGCGCATGAGGCGCGCGCGGCGCGCGTCGGTGATCTGCGGCGCGGCCGTCGCCCTGGCCGCCGCCGCGGCGGCGGGCGCCGGGGGACCCGCGGCCTGGATGACGCAGGGGGCGGCCTACCTGCGCTCGGGGGCGCTCGGGCAGGCGGAGCAGGCGTTCCGCAGGGCCGCCGCGCTCGCGCCGGAGTCGGCGCGGCCCGTCCTCTGGCTGGGGGTCGTGGCCGTCGCACGAGGCGACCGGGGGTCCGCGGTGTCATGGTTCAACGAGGCCCTTCGCCGCCACCCGGACCTGGCCGAGCAGGGCTGCGCGGCCGTGTGGCTCGACATGCTCGGGATCGAGGTGAACCGTCCGCAGTGGCGCCTCCAGACGCCGGAGGACTACGCCGCGTTCGTGCGCGCGGCGAACTCCGGGCTGTCCTCCGGCCAGGCCCGGTGGGTCGGCTATGCCCTGCTCTCTGCGGCGGACCGGTCCCACCTGGATCCGCGGATCCTCGCGGCGGTGGTCTACATTGAAAGCCGGTTCAATCATCAATCGATCTCGTCGGCGGGCGCGGAGGGGCTGGGCCAGCTCATGCCGGGGACCGCGGGAGGGCTGGGCGTGGATCCGCGCGACCCCCTGCAGAATCTCGTCGGCGCGGCCGCGTTCCTGCGTCAGAA
>DATHLI010000456.1:0-7187 GCA_035488355.1 bacterium
GCTCCTGGTCTCCCTGGTCGCCTACGCCATCATGAACCTGGCGCCCGGCGGCCCGCTCGCCGTCTACCTGCACAACCCGCAGGTCACGCCTGAACGGATCGATCTCCTCCGTCACCAGCTCGGCTTGGACCGGCCGTGGTATGTCCAATACGCCGCCTGGCTCCGAGGGCTGCTGGGCGGGCACTGGGGCGATTCCTACTATACGGGACGGCCCGTGCTGGAGATGATCGCCGAGCGGCTGCCGGCGACGATCACGCTGATGCTCAGCGCGTTCGTCCTGGCGATGGCCCTCGCGTTCCCGATCGGGGTGCTCGCGGCCACCCACAAGTATTCCTGGGGCGACAATGTGCTCTCGTTCGGCTCGTTCTTCGTGTGGGCCATGCCGGCGTTCTGGTTCGGGTTGATGCTGCAGATGACGTTCGCGGTCCGGTGGCACCTCTTGCCCGTGGCCGGCATGCACGAGATCGGGGACACGTCGGCGGGCGACCTCCTGCGGCACCTGCTGATGCCGGCGGCCGTGCTGGGGGTTGGCTCGGTCGCCAGTTGGAGCCGGTACCTGCGCAGCGGGATGCTGGAGGTGTTGGGGCAGGACTATGTGCGGACGGCGTTCGCCAAGGGACTGCCGCGGCGCCGGGTCCTGAACCGCCACGTCCTTCGCAACTCCCTCATTCCCATCGTCACCATCATGGGCCTGGACCTCTCCGTCCTCTTCAGCGGGGCCGTGATCACCGAATCCATTTTTGGCTGGCCCGGACTGGGGCGGCTGTTTCTCGCGGCCCTCAACAACCGCGACTACCCGCTGCAGATGGCGGGGCTGATGATCAGCGCCGCCCTCCTCATCTTCGGCAATTTGCTGGCGGACCTTACCTACGCGGCCCTGGATCCCCGGATCAGGTACGGATAGATGAACTCCCGCGCCCTCGCGCCGGCCGGCCCGGTGGCCGCCCCATCCGGGCAGGGGCTCTGGTCTCTGGCGTGGGCGCGGTTTCGCCGGCACCGCATGGCGCTGGTCGGGCTGGCGGTGCTCGCGCTGGTCGCCGGCAGCGCGGTCCTGGCGCCCGCGATCACGCCGTACAGCCCGACGGCCCTGGATCCCGACCACAGCCTCGCGGCCCCGAGCCGCCAGCACCTCCTCGGCACCGACGACCTCGGCCGCGACGAGTTTTCCCGGGTCGTCTACGGAGGCCGCGTCAGCCTCCTGGTGGGGCTGACGGCGATGCTGGTGGGCAGCGCGATCGGCGTGGTGCTGGGATCGGTGGCCGGGTACGCGGGCGGCTGGGTCGACACGCTCGTCATGCGGCTGGTCGACCTCATGCTGAGCTTTCCGGCGATTTTTCTGCTCCTGATCCTCATCAACTGGACGGGCGGGCGGGCTCCGGTCCTCATGATGATCGCCTACTTGGGGCTCTTCGGCTGGACCGGTCTCGCGCGGATCGTGCGCGCCGAGTACCTGACGCTGCGGGCCCGCGAGTTCGTGGAGGAGGCCCGGGCGATGGGGGCGCGCGCGCCCCGGATCATCTTCCGGCACATTCTGCCGAACGCGATGGCGCCGATCCTCGTGCAGGCGGCGTTCGCGGTGGCAGGGGCGATCCTGGCGGAGGCGGCGCTGGACTTCCTGGGCTTCGGGCTGCCGCCGGACATTCCGACGTGGGGAAACCTGCTGACCCAGGCGGAGGACTACATCACGAATAACCCGGTGCTCGCCGTCGCTCCCGGAATCGTGATTACCCTGACCGTGGTCGCGGTTTTCTTTGTGGGCGACGCGCTGCGCGACGCCCTCGACGTTCGGACCCGCTAGGTCTTCTCGGGGGTGGGCTTACTGGCCCTGGAAGATATCGTGGTACCGGCCTTCTCCGAAGACGAAGATCACGGAGACCCGGCCGCCGAGCGCGCCGCTCTTGTCGACGACGAAGGCGACGCCGAGCTTGTCATAGACGAGCGTCTCGTCTTCCTGGTGGCTGTCGACGCTCTCTTCCTGGCCGTAGGCCGAGCGGACGATGTCCATCTCGGTGCCGGCGGTCACGCCCTTCGGCGTCTGGTAGCCGTCATCGTAGGAAATGGCCAGGGCGACGACTTTCTTCGATCCCCGGTCGACAATCACGCCGATTCGCTTGAGCGGCCAGTAGTAGCCGCGAAAGGATCCTCCCGGAAGATCGTCTTCGGAGTGCAACGGGCCCAGGACGCCGATGATGGGCTCGAGGTCCTGGCCGAGCGCGAGGCTCCCGATGGCCTTCCCAGGCACGATGCCCGGCTCCTGCGCCGAGGCTGTCGCGCTCAAGGCCGCGACGACTGCGAACACCGCAAGACATGTGACGATCCGCTGCATTTCTCCGCCTCCTAGAGGCTGTACGATCGACGAGCCGAGGCCGGGAGCGCGACGCATGGTAGGTGTACCATATAATATACCCCAGTGCGCTCGAACTGCAGTCCGTCGAAAGCCGGTCCTACTGAAAAAGGGAAGAACGCCCGAGACGCGCCCTCGCTTCCTTGGAGCGGCCGCGAGGCGAGGAGAGATCCCAGCCCCGCGCCGCCCAGAAGATCACTTCTTCCGCTTGATCCCCTCCCCGTCCCATTGTACTATGCTTATAGCCACGCGCCCGTAGCTCAGCGGATAGAGCATCTGCCTACGGAGCAGAGGGCCGGGGGTTCAAATCCCTCCGGGCGCGCCACATTTTTCAAGGTTTTGAACAGTTCCTTCACGCCCAACAGGGTTCGAGTTCATTCGACCTCGGAGATCCGCGACCAGTCGGGGGTGGGAGGATGGAACGCGTTCAGCAGAACGGCGGCACCGCGGGCATCATCACGGCGATCGCATTCACAGGCTCGTCCGTCCTCACGGCCGGTTGGGCCATCGTCGGGACGGGGGCGATGAGCGCCACCCTCGGCTGGGTCGCGATCGTCTCGGGCATCGTCGAAATTCTGCAAGTGTTCAGCTCTTCGATGGCGCTGATGGGATTGGGATTCCTTTTGGTGATCGTGTGGTTGGTGTGGGGCGGCGTTCAGCTGCGCCGCTCGCCCGCGTAGTTTCAGGGAGGACCCAGGATGGCCCAGGCAGACTTTACGAAGGCGCTCCAGGATCGCGAGGAGATCACGATCACCGTGAAAGGCCGCCGCAGCGGGCGCGAAATCAAGCTTCCTGTGTGGTTCGTGCTGGACGGAAAGACGCTGTGGCTCCTCCCGGTGCATGGGTCGCGGACCCAGTGGTTCCGGAATGTGCTTGCCGATCCGATGATCACGGTGCGGGCGGGGCGGCAGGCCCTGACGGCGGCGGGGCGTCCGAGCCGAGCACGGTCGGCGGTCCAGCGAATCGTGGAGCGGTTCCGGAAGAAATATACCGCCAAGCTCGTCGCCCAATATTACGATCGCACGGACGTGGTTGTCGATGTCCCGATCGACGCCGGCGGCGGGCGAAGCAGCCCGCGGAAGCGGCGGGCCACGCCCGCGCACTGACGGCTGATCAGGAGCTTGCCGGGCGGCGTCTTCACGGTTCGTCGGGGGGAGGGGTTGTGATGCCTTCGAGCGCGGACGCGGTGGTGGTGGGAGGCGGTGTGGTGGGAGCCAGCCTCGCATTCCACCTGGCTTCCCGGGGAGTGAAGCGGGTCGTGCTGTGCGAGCGGCGCTTCCTCGCCGCCGGCGCCAGCGGGAAATCCGGCGCCCTGGTGCGCATGCACTATACGAACGAACCGGAGGCGCGTCTCGCGTTGGCCAGCCTCCCCTATTTTCACCATTGGGGAGACGTGGTCGGGCACGGGTCGAGCGGCTTTCTCCAGACCGGGATGATCAGGTTTGTCTCTCCGGACAACGAAGCCAAACTGCGGTCGAACGTCGAGATACTGCGCCGGATCGGCGTGGCCACCTCGGTGATCGGTTCGAGCGATGTTCGGGCGCTGGCGCCGTACTGGCGCGCCGATGACGCGACGGTCGCCGCCTACGAGCCGGAGTCGGGGTGCGCCGATCCGGTGGCCACGACGCACGCGTTTGCGGCGCGCGCACGGCAGCTGGGCGCGGAGGTCAGACTCCAGACTGAGGTGACCGAGGTTCGAGTGGCCAAGGGCCGGGTCGAAGGGGTCAACACGACCGGGGGCGCCATCGCCTCACCGGTGGTGGCCGTCGCAGGGGGCGCCTGGGCGCTTCCGCTGCTCCGGTCGCTGGGCATTCAGGTGGCGCTGCAGCCGGTGCGCATCCAGGTGTCGGTGTTTCGCCGGCCTCCGGAGCTCGCCGCGCTCCACCCCGTGTGCATCGATGGGATCAACGAGATGTGGCTGCGGCCGGAAGGACCGGAGTGGGGGAGCACCCTGGTTGGCGTGTCGCAGCGGCAGGAGATCAGCGATCCCGATCAGCTGCCCGAGGGGGTGGATGCCGGGTATGTTCAGCGCGCCCGCGAGCGACTGGCCAGGCGGATCCCCGGGATTGCCGACGCCCCAATGCGCGGCGGGTGGGCGGGGGTGATTACCATCACCGCCGATGGCAAACCGGTGCTCGACCGCCACCCCGAGGTGGAAGGCCTCTGGTTTGCCACCGGGGATAACGGCACGTCCTTCAAGACGGCGCCGGCGGTCGGCCGGGCGCTCGCGGAGTGGATCACGGCCGGCCGGCCCCAGATCGTGGATCTGCGGCCGTTTCGAGCCGGCCGGTTCGCGGAAGGCGCGCCGCTCGTTGGGGCGCATGAGTACGGCGAACGGGAGGCCGAGGACACACAGCCCAGGGGAGTGAGTGTAGGATAGCCCCCGTGCGCGCGCGGCCCGGCGGCGCTAGATCTTCAGGCGCGGGTCCAGGGCGTCCCGCAGGCCGTCGCCGATAAAGTTGATGCTGGTGACCGCGAGGGTGATCATCAGCCCGGGGAAGACCGCCAGCCAGGGCGCCGAGACGAAGTAGCTCTGCGCATTGTTGAGCATGTTGCCCCAACTGGCGAGCGGCGGCTGAATGCCGTACCCGAGGAAGCTCACATACGATTCGGCCAGGATCGCGTCCGCGACATTGAGCGTCGCCGCCACGACGACCGGGGCGGTGCTGTTCGGCAGCAGATGCCGCAGGACGAGGCGGAGGTCCGACGCGCCGCCGGCCCTGGCGGCTTCGATGAAGTCCAGCTTGAGCACCGTGAGGATCTGTCCCCGGACCAGGCGGGCGGTCGCCATCCACGAGGTCAGCCCGATGATCAGGGTGATGGACACCACGGAGGGAGAAATGAACGCCGCCAGCAGCAGGAGCAGGAAGATGCTCGGCAGGGAAAAGCCCACATCGGTGACACGCATGAAGAATCCGTCGACCGCCCCGCCCCGGAACGCGGCCAGCGTGCCGACCGCGGTCCCGACGACGGCGCTCACGAGCATGGCGGAGAATCCGACGGTGAGGGAAATGCGCCCCGCGTAGATCAGGCGGCTGAGCAGATCCCGTCCCAGCGGGTCGGTGCCCAGCACGAACGATCCGTGCAGCGGCGGGGTGAAGCGGACGACCAGGTCGATGTACAGCGGGTTGCGCGGCGCGATGTCCGGCGCAAAGATCGCGGTGAGCAGGAGCACGACCACGGCCACCGAGCCCAGAATCGCCAGCCGGTGGCGGGTGAAGCGGGCGACGGCCGGCGACACCTTCCGGCCGCGGGCGCGTCCCAGGACCCGAACTGCGGCCCGCGCGCTCACGGCGTCCACGGTCGTGCTCGGGCCCTATCCGAACCGGATGCGCGGGTCCACGACCGCATACAGGAGATCCGCCAGGAGATTCCCCAGGATCACCAGGATGGCCGTGAAGATGAGAATGCCCATGAGCACCGGATAGTCGCGATAGCCGAGCGAGTCCACGAAAAACCGGCCCATCCCCGGCCAGCTGAACACCGTTTCCGTGACCAGCGCGCCGCCGAACAACATGGGCAGCTGCACGCCGGCCAGGGTCAGCAGCGGGATCAGCGCGTTCCTGAGCGCGTGCTGAACGACCACCCTGGGCGCCGGCACGCCCTTCGCCCGCGCCGTCCGGACGTAATCTTGATAGAGGACCTCCAGCATGCCCGACCGCGTGTAGCGGCTCCACGGCGCCACCAGCACGAGGCCGAGCACCGTCACCGGGCCCACCAGATGATGCAGGCGATCGAGCAGCGAGAACGGTCTGCCGAGGGAGTACATGTCGCCAGACGGAATCCACCCGAGGCTCACGGAAAAGACGAAGATCATCATCAGCCCGAACCAGAACGTGGGAATCGAGAGGCTGACCATCGCGCCCGTGGTCGCCAGGTAGTCGAAGATCGAGTACCGTCTGAGGGCGCCGAGGATCCCCACCGCGACGCCGATCCCGATCGCGAGCAGGAGGGACGCCAGCATCAGTTCGACGGTGCCGGGCAGTCGGTCCGCGATGTCGACGAGCACCGGCCGGCTGTCGCGGTACGACCGTCCCCAGTCCCCGTGGACCAGGTTGGCCGCCCACCGCGCATACTGGACCGGCAGCGGCTGATCCAGCCCGAGTTCATGGGAGATGCGGGCCAGGTCTTCCGCCCCCATCGACGTGGTGAGCGTATACATGGCCAGCGGTCCTCCGGGGGCAAGATGCAGGAGGGCGAACGCGATCACCGTCACCCCCACGAGCACGGCGCCGCCCTGGAAGAGGCGCCGCATCAGATACCTGCCCACGACCCTCCCTCCAGGGCCCCGCCCGCCCCCGGCGGGCGCTGTGCCGCCGCCCCGCCTACTTCGCCCACCACCACGCGTTCGCGTTCCAGACGTTGCTCACGAGGTTGGCGTTTTGCTGGTAGTTCTGCAATCCCGCCTTCGTGCCTTCGATGTTGACGTAATAGAAAATCGGCAGGACGGGAAGGTCCTCGTGGAGGATCGCCTGGATCTGCTGGTAAATCGGCTTCCGCTTCTCCTGGCCGACGACGGACACGCCCTCTTCCGCCAGCCGGTCCATTTTCTCGTTCACGTACTGGGTCGTGTTGCTGCCTTTCCCGCTCTTCACCGGGATGTAGCCCGATCCGAACCAGTTGAGCACATTGGGGTCGCCTCCGGCCTCTCCCCAGATGTTCCAGCCCACCGTGACGCTGTCGAACTGCGACTTGAAGAAGTAGTCGCCCCACACCACGGCCGCCGGCATATCCTTGATCTGCATGTCGACGCCGATGGCCTTCCAGTTTTGCTGGAGGAACGCCTGGGCCTGTTCCCGCACCTTGTTCCCGGCCGTGGTCGAGTTGCTGAAGCTCAGCCTGA
>DATHLI010000457.1:0-2816 GCA_035488355.1 bacterium
CGCCTCGCCCGGAACGGCGGCGACGTGCGCCTTCTCGAGCAGGAACTCGCACAGCGCGACTGAGGTGGCGGGCCCGCCGGGCCGGCCCAAGAGCCCGCGCACGTCCGGGAACGCGTAGAACGCGCCACGAGGCGTTGCGCACCGGACGCCGGGAAGGGCGTTGAGGCGCGCGACGATGGTCCGGCGGCGTTGGTCGTACTCGGCGACCATCTCGGACGGATCCACTCCCTCCTGCAGGGCCGCCAGGGCCGCCCGCTGAGCGATGGAATTGGGGTTCCCGGCGAGATGCCCCTGCACGTCCGTGAGGGCCTCGGCCATGGGCCTGGGGGCCGCCGCGTATCCAATCCGCCACCCGGTCATGGCATACGTCTTCGACATCGAATTGAGCAGCACGATCCGGTCGCGGGCTTCGGGCCAGGCGCCGGGAAGGCAGTGATGCCTCGCGCCGTCATAGACCATGCTCTCGTAGATCTCGTCGCTCAGGAGCGTGAACTCACGCCGCCGGCTCAACTCGACCAGGCCGGCGATCGTCTCGCGGGTGTACACGACGCCGGTGGGGTTGTGCGGAGAGCAGATCAACATCGCGCGGGTGCGCGGGGTGACCAGCGGAGCCACCCGGTCCACGCGCGGCTGAAAATCCTCCTCCGCCCCGGTGGGGACGAGCACCGGACGGGCCCCGGCCAGCTTGACCTGCTCCATGTAGGAGACCCATGCCGGCACCGGCACCAAGACCTCATCCCCGGGCTCGCACAACGCGCGCAGCGTGAAATACAGCGCGGGCTTGCCGCCGGCCGTGATGACGATTTCTTCGGGCGCGTACGCCGCGCCGTAGGTATCCTGAAGGTGCTTGGCAACGGCCTGCCGCAATTCGATGATGCCGGCCGGGCTGGTGTACTTGGTGAACCCCTCCTGGATGGCCTTGATCGCCGCCCGCTTGATGACCTCCGGCGTGTCGAAGTCCGGCTCGCCCGCGGCGAAGCTGATGACGTCGACCCCCTCGCGCCGCAGCTTGCGGGCGCGGTCGTCCATGCCGATCGTCATCGAGGGGGTGATCGCACGAACGCTTGACGAACGCTGCATCGAACCGCCTCCGGTGCGCCCCGTGCCGCCCCCCGGCCGGGCGGGGACCATGCCGGGGATCGGGCCGCGTTCAGCGTCTCCTATTCGCCGCGGGAGAGGCCGCCTACTGCACCGCCACAAAAACGAAGACGCCCCCCGACGGTTTTCGTCGGGAGGCGTCTGGGCCGGCTCCGACCTGTTTTTCAGGCCTGCGCGGCCGGCGGAGAACTCCTCTCAACAAGCATCAGTGCAGACGGCTTTGGAGGATCATCGAGACCAGCGTCTGCGCGCCAGATTCGGTGGTCCCCTCGGTGACCACCGCGTCCACAACCTCTCCCGCGCCCACAAGCGCGGCTGCCAAAGCGTCGCGCGCGTCCAGCGCGTGCTGGATCCGCACCGTGACCACGACTGTGTGTGGCCGTCCCTGCCGGGAACTGTCCTCAGACATAGCCATCGCCTACAGAGTAGTCCCCAAGCGCTTCCAGCCGTATCGGGTAAAAGCCCGAAGCATAACGGGGGAAACCGCTTATGTCAATTCCGCCATCCCCTACCCGAACGGTCGCTGCATCCTTCATTTGAAGGAGGGCGCCCTCACCCGACATCGGCGCATCCTTCGTCTGGAGGAGGGCGTTCTCCATTGGCCGGCAGGGGGGGCGATCGTGCCGCGCGCCGCCATCGGCGGCTGCTGCGTCAGCCTAGAGGGTTGCGGCCGAAACGTCGAGAAGAGGCGAGCAAATCCGCGATTCAGCGCGCCCGGCGGACGGTTCGCGCCGGGCGGTACCTCGAGATCGCGACGGGGGGAAGAACCGAATGGTCTACGAGCTCCGGGTCTACCGCTGCATGCCGGGCCGCAAGGCCGACGTGCTCACACGGTTTCGGGATCATACCATGGGGTTCTTTCGAAAGCACGGGATCCACGTGGTCGGATTCTGGGAGACGGCGGTCGGCGAGCTGGACGAGCTGATCTACATCACCCGCTATGAGTCCTGGGAGGACCGGGACAAGAAGTGGGGCGCCTTTCAGGCCGATCCCGAGTGGCACCGCGTCCGCGAGAAGAGCCACGAGCGCGGATGGATCGTGGAGCACATCCGCACGGCGCTGCTGACCGCCACCGACTTCTCCCCCAAAGTCTAAGGCGGAGGCGCAGCCCACCCGCCGGGCCGGCGCGTACCCGCTCCGGAGGAGGCGGCATGCGCCGCCGTCGAAGGAAAATTTGAGCGCCCGGGCAATCATCGGGCGCTTCCGCGGCGGCGGCCACCGCCGGGAGGTGGGGACATGGTCACAGTGCTCTCCAAGACGGGCGCGCAGGTCATCGTGGACCGGCTCCTCTGCGAGGGTGTCTCCTTCGCGTTTGGCTTGTGCGGGCACGGCAACATCGGCCTCCTGAACGCCCTGTACGACGTGCAGGGGCAGATCCACACGGTCTCCGTCCACCACGAACAGGCGGCCGGCCATATGGCGGACGCGTACTGGCGCGTCGCCCATCGCCCCGCCGTGACGTTCACCTCCTGCGGGCCCGGATCGACGAACATCCCCGTCGCCGTCGCGTCGGCGATGATGGACTCATCGGCGCTGCTCGCGATCACGGCCAACATCCCGAGCGTTCAGTTCAATCGCGGCGCGTTCCAAGAGACGTACCGGCATTACCAGGCCGACTTCCCGTCCGTGCTCCGGCCGTACGTCAAGCGCAGCTTCCAGCCGACCCGTCCCGACCAGCTGCCGCTGGTGATGCGGCAGGCGTTTCTGGAAATGCTGGG
>DATHLI010000458.1:0-3407 GCA_035488355.1 bacterium
CAGTTCATCAATTCCCGGACCTTCAAAGAGGAGTTCCCGGAGGCCGGCGAGGACGTCAAAGTGATGGGCGTCCGGCTGGGACGCGAACTCCGTCTCACCTCGGCTGTGGCGTTCGTGGACCGCTTCATCGAGAGCGAGGCCACGTATTTCCGCAGGAAGCAGCAGCTGTACGACGCTGTGATGACCTTCCTCTCGAAGCGGACGACGATGGAGAAGGTCATGTTCGATTTGAACACGCTCGACGAGCCGGGACGGGGCGTCGGCGGCATTTACCTCTCGGTGCTGGGCACCTCCGCCGAGTCTGGGGACAGCGGTCAGATCGGCCGGGGCAACAAGGTCAACGGCGTCATCTCGATCAACCGTCCGATGGGGACCGAGGCGGCCGCCGGCAAGAACCCGGTATCGCACGTGGGCAAGATCTACACGGTGTTCACCCACCAGGTCGCGCAGAAGGTGTTCGAGGAGGTCCAGGGCGTCCGCGAAGTCTACATCTGGATGGTCAGCCAGATCGGCAAGCCGATCGATGAACCCGTGACGGCCGCCCAGGTCATTGTCGCGAAGGGGGTCCGGAAGAGCGCGGTGGAGCGGCAGGTCCACGAAGTCGTGGAGCGCGAGCTGGACGGGATCCAGGTGTTCTGCCGCGACCTCGCCGCGGGTAAGTACAGCGTCTGCTGACGCCCTGACCGCTGCGCTTTGTCCCGGCGTTAAGTGGCGCATGACCCGCGTCCCGGCCGACTTGACAGGCGCGCGGGGTGGAGACCACAATGAGGTAGTAAGACAATCGAGTGAGCAGTGACGCAGAGGTCAGGTGAGTTGTTTGCCAACATACGAATATCGATGTACGCGGTGCAAACATGAGTTTGAGGTTGTGCATCCCGTTGGCGAGGCGGTAGATCGCTGCGAACGGTGCGGCGGCCCGGCGCGCCGGGTGTTCTCCGCGCCCGCCTTGATCTTCAAGGGGCCCGGATTCCACATCAACGATTACCGCAAGACTCCGCGGCCGTCCGAGGGGGACGGCAAGGCTTCGGCCAAGACGTCCGCGGACGCGGACAAGGGCGCGTCCTCTGCGGCGTCTACCGGCAAAGGCGCGTCGAAAGGGTCTTCCAAGGATTCCTCCCCAGCCCCCGGGTCGGGAGGCGACACCAAGGCCTCATAACTTGATGCGGCGCGCGAGGGCATGGCGGTCCGGCCATGCCCTCGCTGTGCTTTGCGGGCTCGCGTTGGTTTGCTGGCCCGCGGCGTTCTTCCATCCCCCGCCGCCTCCCGCCCGGGCCGCGTCATCTCCTGCGGCGGACCGGCGCCTCGACGTCCGGCTGGGTTTTGGGGGGATCGTGAAGATCGGCGTGCCGCTTCCGCTTGAGGTCGTGCTGCCTCCGCTGCCTGCCTCGGGTCCTGCGGAGATGGTCATCGACGCGCCCGCGCTCGGCCCCCAGGCGGGACAGGTCGTGACCACGACCGCCGTTCCCTTCGAGTCGGTGGCGGATACGGTCCGGGTCATTGGAGCGCCGGTCGTGATCAGCGATCCCCGGCGCCCGTTGAATATCCGGGTGATGGTTCGAGGGCAGAAGGTGCTCGGGACCTCCGTAGCCGTCTCGCCCGAGCGCGTCGGCGGCCGTGTGGTGGTGGCGCTCTCCGACGATCGCACGGGGCTCGCCGCCCTCCACCGGCTTCCCGGGCGCGTTGCGGTCGCCTACGTCACCGCGGAGGCGCTGCCTCGGCGCTGGCAGGAGTACGCTGCGGTGGATCTCCTCGTGATCCGGGACCTCGATCCGGCGGCCCTCGATGTCGCCCAACAGGAGGCGCTCCTGCGATGGGTGCGCGCGGGGGGACGCCTCCTGCTGGTTGTGCGTCCCGCGGCGGCCGCGCGGAGCACGGAGACGGCAGGATCGCCAGGCGGGCGCGCGCCGGTCTTTCCCGCCTACCTCGATTCTCTCCTCCCGGCGGATGTCGGGCCGATTCGCGCCTTGTCATCGGCCGCCGGGCTGGCCGCGCAATACGGGGGGACCATGCCGTCCGGCCCTCTGACCGTCGCGACGCTGCTGCCCCGTGCGGGGGCGGGGCACGTCGATCTGAGCGGTGTCCCGGTGATCGCCTCGGCGGACCCGGGAATGGGCGCGGGGCAGGTGATGATCTGGGGCTTCGATCCGTGGCGGCCGCCGCTCATCGAGTGGAGCGGGCGCCTGCGGCTGTGGGAGGAGGCGCTGGGGAGGGAGCCCGCGCCGCGCCTCGATATGGAGGGTCTCGCCGAGCATCTGGCGGCAGGCACGCCGCTCGATCCCGCGGTCCACGCGCAGGTCTTCACCGCGATCCTTCTCTACATCGCGCTGCTGCTGGGTCTGCGCCGTTGGACACCGACGGTCGCGGGGGCGGCGGGTGCGCTGCTCATCGTGCTCGCCGCGCTGGGGGCGTTTCCGGTGCTCGCCGAGATTGTCCGGGACCGTTCGGCCACGCTGGCGCAGGTAACCATCATCGAGCCGGTTGGCGCAGGGAGCGCGCGCGCCACGACCGTTGCCGTGGTCGCGGTGCCGTATGGCGGCCGCTACCGGGTCACGGCCACACCCGCGGAGATGCTCGCCGAACCGCTGACCCCGGCGAGTGACCTTCGGGTTGTTCTCGGCCGCGCCGGTTCTGAGCTCACGGGGGTACTGCGCTCCGGCGATCCGCCGCGCCCGTTCCTGGCTGTCGGCGCGATCCCTTTGTCCGCCTCCGCAGTGCTCTCCCGTGACGGGCGCAGCCTCGCGGTGGATCTGAGCGGCCTCCGCGCCGGCCACGTGGAGCTCCGGTGGGGCGACCGGCTCTACCCTTTGGCCGATCTCCCCGCCGGCCGCACTGTCCGTGAACTCCGTCCCGACGGATGGACCGCCGTTGCCTCGGGCGGGCGGTCGTCTTCGGAATGGTCGGCGCGCGTGGCGGACGTGATCTTTCAGGGATCTGGGGCCGATGCTATACTGAAAAGTGCGACACCGGTGCTGGCCGCTGAGCTGGACGGCCTTGCGCCGGTGTTTACGCTCGGAGGCGTGCGGGCCCCAGGCCGGCGGCTGACCGTCCTGCTGGTGCCCCTGGAGCGGAGGTAGGCAGGAGGACGCCGTGGCGAATCCGGTGTTGCGTGGGGATCTCCGGGCCCGAAGCGGAAGCCCAAAAGTCTGGGTCCTCGAGGCCATTTACCTTGGCGTCCTCGGGGCCCTGGTGATCCTGGGTCTCCCGCCGGAACTCGGCCGGCTCGCGGGATCGCACGAACCCAGCCTGTACGTGGCGGTGCTCTGGGTCCAGATCGTGCTCCTCACCTACTTCGCGTCCGCCTGCCTTGCCCAGGAGATTGCGGTGGACGGCGAGAAGGCGGCGGTCGATCTCGTCTTCGCGCCGTTCCCGGCCGGAGTGATCGTCGGCGGCAAGAGTCTGTCGTCCCT
>DATHLI010000459.1:0-9957 GCA_035488355.1 bacterium
GGCGTCGGCCCGGACGGAGATCGGGAAGAACGCCGTCAAGAAGGTGAGGCAGGCGGGACTCGTGCCCGCGGTGCTCTACGGCCGGGGCCGGGCGCCGGTGGCGCTGGCGGTCGACCGCCGCGCGCTCCTGGGGGCTCTGCGCACGGAGGCAGGCCGCAACGTCCTCATTGACCTGCGGGTCAAGCGCAACGGCGAAGAGGCCACGGACACCGTGATGATCGCCGAGATCCAGCACGACCCCATCCGGCGGGAGGTCCTGCACGTCGATCTCCGCCAGATCAGCCTGACCGAGAAGATCGAGGCGCGCGTGCCCATTCAATTGACCGGGGTCCCCGAAGGGATCGCCTCCGGGGAGGGAGTCCTCGAGCAGCACCTCCGCGCACTCGTGGTGCGGTGCCTGCCGACGGCGATTCCGGAGCAATTGACGGTCGACGTTGCACACCTGCGCGTGGGCGGGTCGCTCCACGTTCGCGATCTCCCGCCGCATGAAGGGATCGAGATCGTGTCCCCCCCCGAAGAGGTGATCGCGGCCGTGGTGATGCCGAAGGTCGAAGAGGTGGCGGCTCCTGCCGAAGCGGCGGCGCCGGCCGAGCCCGAGGTGATCGGACGCGAGCCCGCGGCGGCGGAAGGCGAGGCGAAGGCCGAATCCGGCGCGCGCGCCGACGCGAAGGCCCCCAAAGTCGAGGCCAAACCCGCCAAATCGGACAAGGCCGACGCCAAGCCTGCCAAGCCGGAGAAGAAAGAATAGGGTGCGCGGCGGCCGGTTGGGGCGGCCGTGGGACTGTTGCAGAAAGGGCGCGGCGAAGGGCGCGCCCTTTCTGCTTGTCCTCCGCAGGGAGGGCGAGGTCTCCGCGGAGGAGTGTCTCGATGATGATCGTGGTCGGGCTCGGAAATCCCGGTCGCCGCTACCAGGGCACCCGGCACAACGTCGGGCAGGAAGTGGCGCGCAGGCTCGCGGACCGCTTCCGGATCAGGCTCGAGGCGGACGGGTGGGTTGCCGCCGGGAGAGCGCGGGCGGGATCGGCCACGCTCGTCCTCGCGATTCCGGGGACGTATATGAATGTCAGCGGTCAGGCCGTCAAGGACCTGCTTCGCAGACGCCGGCGCCGGTCCGAGGATCTGCTCGTCGTGCACGATGACCTTGATCTGATGCTGGGGCACCTGCGGCTCCGGCCGGGGGACGGGGCCGGAGGGCACAACGGCGTTCGCTCCATCATCGAGGAACTGGGGACGGGGGCCTTTCCGCGCCTGCGGATCGGCATCGGCCGTCCCCCCGCCGGGCAGGATCCGGCCGAGTTCGTGCTGGAGCGGTTCACCGCTGAGGAGCGCCCCAAGATCGACGAGGCGATTGATCGAGCGGCAGAAGCGGTCGTCGTCGCGGCGACCGAGGGACTCGCGGCCGCGATGAATCGCTACAACCGCCGGCCGCCGGGGAGCCTGGAGCCCCCCGCGGGGGCTCCAGACCAGAGCGGAGCGAACAGCGCACAGAGGTTGCCCCCTTCGGGGACTCCAAACCGAAGAGGAGCAAACAGCACACAGAGGTTGAACACACCATGAACAGAATCTACGCGGCCGGGGGAATCGGCCGCCCGGGGGTTGCGGCCGCGCTCCGGCGGTGGGTGGCGGACGATACGTGGGTAAAGCGGCTCCTCACCGCCCGGCGGTGGATGAGCCGGGCGTACTTCGAGGCGCGCTATCTCGTGCCGGACCCCTGGCGCCTCGCGACGTCCTTGTACGAGCGCCGGCGGTTCCAGGCGTCCATGGACATGCTGGCGGGCCGCCGGTATGAACGCGCGCTGGACGTGGGATGCGGCGAAGGGATCTTCACGGCCCTCCTGCTGGACAGGTGCGACCATGTCGTCGCGCTGGACTTTTCGCGCCTGGCGGTCCGCCGTGCCCGCCGCCGGCTTGCCGGCACCCCCGGGGTGGAGGTCAGGTCGCTTGATGTCCGGGTGGCGGACCCCGGCGGGGCCTTTGACCTCGTCTTCTGTGCGGAGCTCTTCTACTATATGAGCCGCCGTGAATTCGACGATGTCGCGGCCAGGATGGTCCGGTGGGTCGCGCCGGGGGGGGATCTCTGCCTGGTGCACGGCACCTCGGTCCACGATGCCGGTCCCCGGGAGGACGGCGCGGGAGCGATCGGGGAGATGAGCGCCGGGGTCATCCACGACCGGTTCTGCCGCGCGCCCGACCTCTCTGTCATCCGCGACCGCCGCCTCCCGCGGTACCGGCTGACGCTGTTTCGCCGTCAGGAGGCGCCTCGTGGCTGATCAGGCAGCCGTCCGGTCCCATCCGGAGGGGCAGAGCCTGCGCCGGGATGTGTCGGTCTGGGGCTCCTTCATGTGGGGGTTCGCCGACGTGGGGGCGGACATCTACGCGGCCCTGGGGCTCGTGATCGCCGCCACCATGGGGGCGGCGCCGCTCGCCTTCGCGGCGGCGGGGCTCGTGTACATCATGATCGGCCTGGCATATACAGAGCTGGCCTCGACGTACCCTGTGGCGGGCGGAGGGCAGTACTATGTGAGCCGGGGCCTCGGCGACATCGCCGGATTCATCGCCGGATCCGCCCTGCTCCTCGACTACACGATCGACATCGCCCTCTTCGCCGTGTTCTCCGCCGGGTATATGAACTTTTTCTTCCCGGCGATCCGGGACTTCAAGATGACCCTTGGGCCGTTCGTCAACATCACCCCCCTGTGGGCGGTCGAGTCGTTCGTCCTCATTCTCCTCCTGATGTGGCTCAATGTGCGGGGGGTGCGGGAATCCTCGCTGCTGAACGAGTTCATCGGCGCGTTCGGCCTGGTCGTGGAAGCCGGCCTCATCGTCATCGGGCTCGTCTTCGCCTGGAAGCCTGAACTGCTCGCGGACCAGTGGCTGCACCAGTTTCCTACGCTCAACCAGTTCATGTACGGATCCTCGCTGGCGATCATCTCCTATGTGGGATTGGAATCCATCTCGCAGGCGGCGCAGGAAACCCGGCGGCCGGCGACGGTGATTCCGCGCACCTCGATCGGGTTGATCGGCAGCGTGTTCCTCTTTGCCGTCTTCTTCTCCATCACCGCCCTCGGCATTCTCCCCTGGCAGGAGTACGCGAAGGATGTCGATCATTCCGTCGCGCTCCTCGCCCACCGCCTTCCATTCGTCGGGCCGATGGCCGGGCCGCTCGCCGCCCTTCTGGGCGCCGTCATCCTCCTGATCTCCTCCAACACCGGGGTCATGGGCGCCAGCCGGCTCGTCTACTCCATGAGCCAGCTGAACCTCGTGACCCCCTGGTTTCGGGCGGTGCACCCGCGGTACCGCACGCCCGCCCGATCGATCCTGATCTTTTCGGGCATCGGCCTGCTCGAGGCCGTGCTGGCGTTTCTCACGCCCAGCGCGGTGGATGCCCTCGCGAACCTGTATGCGTTCGGGGCCACGCTGGGCTACACGCTGGTGTTCATCGCGCTCATTACGCTGCGCTTCAAAGACCCGTATTCGCCCAGGCCATACCAGGTGCCGCTCAACGTCCCCTGGAAGCGGCGGGATGGACAGGTGGTCCACATCCCGGTGATCGGATTCCTCGGCCTCGTCGGGGTGCTGATCACCCTCGGGGAGGTGGTCCTCACGCATCCGCTCGGCCGGATCGCCGGTCCGTGCTGGGTGCTCCTCTGCCTGGTCTATTACGTGACGTACCGGCTCCGCCGGGGGCTCCCGGTGCTGCGCAGCGGCCCGCACTCCTGGGAGGAACAACAGCGGGCCGTCCTGAAGGACGCGGAGGAGTACGATCTCCTGGAGGCGTACGAATTTGGCCTGGCGCAGCGGGACCGGCAGCGTGCACGAGGACAGGCCCATGCGTGAGGCGGTGAGGTTCACCCGGATCGACGGCTACCGCACCGTGACGAGCGCGCTCATGGTGGTGCTGGGCCTCGTGATCCTGGCCAGAACCCTGGTGTTCGGCGCGCACCTCACGGCGCTGCTGGTGGGACTGGCGTTCGTCGGCCTCGGCGGGCACCGGCTCTCGTTTGTGCTCGCCTACGTCCGCCGGGGAGGGGTCTCGTGACCGCCTCGCTGCACGTCAGCGTGCTCGGGGCCATTCTCGCGGCCACATTCGCGGTCCCGATGGCCGCGCTGCTCCTGTGGATGCTCCGGCTGCCGCGGCCGGTGCCCCAGGAGGTGGCCAGAGCGGTGCGCTCGGTGGGCGCCGTGCAGACGATCCTCGTGCCGATCCTCGAGCACTACTACTCCGAACGCGCGGTGGAGCTGGCCAGCCGCCTGGGGGCGATGCAGAAGGCCAGGATCCTGCTCGGATACGTCGTGGAGGTGCCCCGGACGCTCTCGTTGGGCGTCCCCCTTCCAGAGTCGGAAGAGCGGGCGAAGCAGGCGCTCAGACAGGCCAAGGAGATCGTTGCGAGGCACGGCCTCGAGGTTCAGGGCGAAATCATCCGCGCGCGGGAAGCGGGCGAGGGGATCGCGCGCATCGTGCGGGACAGGGGAGTGGATCTCCTCGTGGTGGGCATCTCCCCGGACAGGGGCCCCACCGAGGGCTCCGCAGCGCGGTGTGCGGAGTCGCTCTTCCGGCATGCTCCCTGCGAGGTGATCATCGACAGGCTGGCGGAGACCAGCATCGGGGCCTCGGCTTCGGATGACGGCCCGATGCCCGTTGGGGCCGCGCCGGGGCGGCGGGAGTGAGCGCCGCGGGTCTGCCTCTGTGTCTTGCGGATAGGGGGATCCGGGTATTCCTTACCAGGGGCTCCAAACCAGAGTGAGGCAAACGGCAAGCAGAGGTTGCCCCCGGCGGGGGCTCCAAACCAGAGTGAGGCAAACGGCAAGCAGAGGTTGGGGGGGACAGGGCGCGATGCATACGGTGATTCTCGGATGCGGGCGTGTGGGGGCGACTCTCGGGCTGATGCTGGAAGCCGCCGGCCATTCGGTCTCGGTCATCGATCGGGACCGGGAAGCGTTCCGGCGGTTGGGTCAACGCTTCCAGGGAAAGACGATCCTGGGGATCGGCATCGATGAAGATGTCCTCAAGAAAGCCGGCATCGAGCGGGCCCGCGCCTTCGCCGCGACCACCAGCGGCGACAACTCCAACATCATGTCCGCTCAGATCGCCAAGGTGAAGTACAAGGTGCCCCGGGTGATCGCCCGCATCTACGATCCGCTGCGCGCGGAGGCGTACAAGGAACTGGGGATCGACACGATCAGCCCGACGCTCCTGGGCGCGGGGATGTGTCTGGACTTCTTCCTCGAGCGGCCCTGGCGGACGGTCGCGGAGTACCAGGCCCTCCCCGAAATCCTGGCCCACTCGTAATTCGGCGAAAGAAGTCCGGCAAAAGGAGCGGCCCATCATGTACGTCATCGTCGTCGGCGGGGGCAAGGTCGGATATTACCTCACCAAGGCCCTGGTGTCGGCCGGCCTGGAGGTCACGGTCATCGAGAAGCAGCGGCGGCGGTATGAGCTGCTGCAGGAGGAGTTCGGCGATGCGGCCTTCCTCGGGGATGGGTGCGAGGTGCGCACCCTCGAGCAGGCCGGGGCGCCCCGCGCGGATCTGTTGGCGGCGGTGACCGGGGATGACGAGGACAACCTCGTGAGCTGTCAGATGGCCAAGCGGAAGTTCAAGGTCAAGCGCGTCATCGCGCGGATCAACAACCCCAAGAACGAAGTGACCTTCCAGATGCTCGGGATCGACGAGACGGTGAGCTCGACCAAGCTGATCTACAGCCTCATCGAGCAGGAGGTCGAGGTCGCCGACGTCATCCCTCTTACCGCGCTGCGGAGGGGGAACCTGGAGCTCGTGGAGGTGGCGCTGCCCAAGACCTCCCCGATCGTCAACCGGCGGGTCCGGGACATTGCCCTGCCTCAGGATTGCACCCTCGCCCTGCTGGTGCGGGGGGAGAACGCCCAGGTGATCGACGGCGATACCGCCCTTCGCGCCGGGGACCTGATCGTCGCCATTACGCCGTCGGGCCACGTGCAGGAGCTTCGCGACGCAATGCTGGGCAAGGCGATCACGACCCCACCCTGAGCTCCCCCGGGAACTTTTCGCCGGCCCGCAGCGCTTGGGATGGCAGGCAAGAGAAATCTGGGGGCCGAGCGATGGCGGAAGCGGCATCAATCCTGGTGATGGAAGGCATCACGGTGTCGTCTGACGCCGCGCAGCCGGGGACGGCTCACCGGCTGGCCGCCTTCGAGGAGCTCGTCCTGCGGCACCAGAGTCAGATCTACCGGGTCGCCTACCGGCTGGCGGGCAACCACGACGACGCCGAAGACCTCGCCCAGGAGGCGATCATCGAAGCGTTCCGGGCCTTCGACCGGTACCAGCCCGGGACGTACTTCGACCGGTGGCTGTTCCGGATCATGAGCCGGACGTACATCGACACGGTGCGGCGCCGGAATCGCCGGCCCACCGTGTCCCTGGACGCGCCGATGGGCCCCGGCGGGGACCCGCTCGTGACCGTGATGGGAGATTCGAAGGAAGATCCCCAGCAGATGACCGAGGCGGTGGATCTGGACGGGACGGTTCAGGCGGCGCTCGACCGGCTGCCTGAAGAGTTCCGGACGGCCGTCGTCCTTGCGGACATCGAGGGCCTGCCCTATGATGAGGTGGCGGATGTCCTGCGGTGCCCGGTCGGGACGGTGCGGTCGAGGCTGCATCGCGCGCGGCAGATGCTGCGCGAGGCCCTCGGGCCGCACCTGGGTGGAAGGAGGGGACGCCGATGAGCCCGCACGTGTCTGACCGGCTTTCCGAGTACATGGACGGCGCGCTGGGCGTCCAGGACGTCGAGCGCGTCAGGGCCCATCTGGATACCTGTCCGGCCTGTCTGCAGGAATACCGGGGGCTGCAGGACGTGCAGCAGCTGCTCCGAGGTCTGCCCGCCCCTCACCCGCGCGAAGGGTTCATGGAGCGGACGCATTGGCGCCTGGCGCGCGAGGCGGCCGCCCCACCAGCCCGCGCGCGCTTCCTGTCCGGCCTTCGGGAGGCGTTCGCGGTCCGGCCGTTCCGCGTGGCCCTGGCCGCGGGCGTGTTGGTGGCGGTGGCGCTGCCGCTCGTGTGGATGACCGGCTCAATGGGGCCGCGCGAAGTCCCGTTGGATTCCGATGCGTATGTGCGCCACTACGTTATGCTCTCCGTCGACCGGCCGCTGGCCGATGAGGCGACCAGCACATTCGTCTCCTCTGACCTTCCGGAACAGCCGATCCGGTAATATGCCCTTGCGGATTTTCCGCCAGGCGGCTGTCCTGGCGGTGCCTGTGTTGGCGGCCGGTCTCTTGGGGCCGCTCCTGTCCCCCGGGTGGTCCGCCTCCGCTCCCCCCGATCTCGCGCTGTCCTGGCTCAGGACCGGCGCGACCGCTCCGCGGCGGGTCAGTTATGCGGGCACCAAGGCCATCACGCTCTGGGGCGGCCGCGTCGAAGCGTCCCAGGTCCGCGTCTACCACGAGGCCCCGAATGCGACCCGGCTCGAGTACCTGGCGGCCGGCGCCCAACCCCGGCGCATCGTGATCATCAATGGCCGGCAGGCGATCGAATACATCCCAGCCCAGAACCGCCTCGTCGCGCGGTCCGCGCCCGCGGCGGACGAGGAGCGGCTCACCCAGGCCCTGCTTCCCCATATCCGGGACAACTACAACGTGGGCATCGGTCCCGCCGACCAGGTGGCGGGGCGCCGGGCCCTCGTGCTCGACGTCAAGAGCAAGCGTCCAGGCCGGCCCTCCCTGCGGCTCTGGGTGGATGCGACGAAGGGCCTCATTCTTCGATTCGAGCGCTACGGCCCGGACGGGACCCTCCAGGAGTCGTCGGCGTTCCTCAAGGTGCAGTTCGACCCGGTCTTCCCCCCGGGGCTGTTCACGGCGCCGGCTCCCCCCGGGGCGCATGTGGAACGGCAGCCCAACACGAACAACATGTCCCTCGCGGACATCGCGCAGCGCGTTGGGTTCTCCCCCCAGATGCCGGCGTATTTGCCTCAGGGCTTTCAGCAGACGCGGTCTCGGGTCGTGCAGATCCACGGGCAGTCCGCGGCCGTCTTCGCCTACTCCGACGGCGTCTCCACGCTGGCGCTGTTCGAGAGCCGCGGACCGCAGGGCCCCCCGCCGCGCGGCCGGCAGGTGCGCATCGGGTCGGTCATGGGAACCATCGCGCCGCAGCGCACCGGCACGCTCGTGCACTGGAACATCGGGGGGATCTCGTACACCCTGGTGGGAGAGCTGCCGCGGGACGATCTCGTCCGGATCGCCGCCTCGGTCCCGGCTGTGACCTCCCGCCTCGCCCCGCTCGAGAGCGCGGCGGGGGCGTGGCTGTCCGCGCTCGTGCCCGTGGCGGTCGCCAGCGCGGCGGCGGCGTCACCCTCCCGCGCCTGGCCCGGGGTGCCCCCGGTGCCGGTCTCGCCGTACATCACGACCGACACACGCCCAATCGGGCCCGGACTCCGCGACGAAGAGACGCGCATCTGGCGCGCGCTCCAGGCGGCGGGGCTCAGCCCTTTCGTCGTCAAGGTGACCGTCGCCAGCGACGGGGTCAGCCGCCTGCCCAACGGGCTGATCGGACACCTGGCGTGGATCTGGTTCGTCTATGGGATGGACTGGACCGGGGGCGCCGGGTCGCTGATCCGGGAGGTGCAGTCCAGCGAGCGGGCCCTCGCCGTCACGGCGTTTCGCGCCGAGCCGCGGGTGGTCCAGGTGCTGATGACCGGCCAGTATCAGGTGAGCGGTCCGTTTGAGGGCCGCCGGACGGACGTGTCCGTGACCGCCCGGCTCTACCGGCAGCGGCTGCTGGCGGAGCCGCCGGGTCTGGAGCCCGCCGCGGCGCTCGCCCGGGCCGGCGATGTGTGGTACGGCCCCTCGCTCCTCGCCGCGATGCCGGTGATGC
The DNA here is from genome assembly GCA_035488355.1 of bacterium. GTDB lineage: Bacteria > Sysuimicrobiota > Sysuimicrobiia > Sysuimicrobiales > Segetimicrobiaceae > Segetimicrobium. The sequence goes on from DATHLI010000459.1 coordinate 8,844, forward strand.
TCCATCCGCGCGCCCACGAGGTGCGCCTGCCGTCCGGGCTGCCCCGGCCGGTGCCCGCGGTGCCCGGCGACCGGACCTCCGAGTCGGCCGCGCACTTCGACGGCACGGTGGTCGAGCGGATTCTCGAGACAAAGTACCGGCTCGAGGGGATCCTGTTCGGCGTCGAGAGCCACGGCCGCTTCTGGCGGGGCAACCCGCGCCGGCGGGAGATCGCCCTGACGTTTGACGACGGCCCCAACCCGGTCGCCACCCCGCTCCTCCTCGCGATCCTCCGACGGTATGGGGCGCACGCGACATTCTTCGTCATCGCCGATCACACGGTGCCCTACCCGTACCTGGTCAGGCAAATGGTCGCCGAGGGGCATGAGGTGGGGAATCACACGTTTCATCACCCGAACCTCACGACCCTCGACAACGGGATCGTGCGGCAGGAACTGGCCGCGGCCGACCGGGCCCTCCGGGCCACGGCCGGTCCCCCGCGGTGGTTTCGGCCCCCGGGTGGGGATTACACCGCGCAGGTGGCGCAGACGGCCGGGGAGGCCGGGATGGGGCTGGCGATGTGGACGGCGAATTCGGGGGATTGGGCCCTGCCGCCACCGAACGTGGTGACCGAGCGGGTCCTGGCCCGGGCGCAGCCCGGGGCGATCATCCTGCTCCACAATGGGACGCTCAATACCGTCCGCGCTCTGCCAGATATCCTCAGAGAGCTCCGGCGGCGCGGCTACGATCTGGTGACGGTCTCACAGCTGGCGGGGGATGCCCACTAGGACGATGGAACGCGAGAAGCACATGACCCTGGTCGAGCATCTCGAGGAGCTCCGCCAGCGGCTCCAGTACGCGGTGCTCGGCCTGCTCATCGCGACCGGCCTCGGGTTGTTCTTCGTGGACACCCTGCTCGCCGTGCTGCTCCGGCCGGCGGGAGGAATCCGGCTGACGACGCTGACCGTGATCGAGCCGTTTCTCGTCAAGGTGAAGGTGGCCTTCCTGTTCGGGTTCGCGGTGAGCATGCCCTGGATCATCTACCAGCTCTACGCCTTCGTCGACCCGGCGCTCACAGAACAGGAGCGGCGGCGGACGATCCCCCTCGCGCTGCTCGCCGGCCTGCTCTTCGCCA
>DATHLI010000460.1:0-3400 GCA_035488355.1 bacterium
AGGCCGTAGACGAACTTGGGGTGGATGTTCCGGATGTCGGTGTCCACCCACGCGACGAGGTCGCCGCGGAGGACGTGCAGGCTCTTCCAGAGGGATTCGCCCTTTCCGCTGTAGGTGCCCTCGCCGGGAAGGATCTCCGCATGGTGGTAGGTGGGGACGCCGAGCCCGCGGGCGACCTCGGCCGTGCCGTCCACCGATCCGCTGTCGATCACGACGATCTCGTCGAGGAACGGCACCTCGTCGATCAGCGCCCGCCGGAGGATCTGGATCTCGCGGCCGATCGTCGGCTGCTCGTTGAGCGCGGGCAGGCCGAGGCTGATCGTGACGCCCCGGGCCCGTTTGAGCGCCAGCAGAGCGTTCAGATCGCCGAACTCCTCGGCGTCGAAGGTGTGGCCGGCGAACCACGCATCGGAGGCGGCCGCCGGCCAGTTCCGCGCGGCGCCCGGTCGGCCCCGCCCCGGATGCGGAGGGCCGGGTGACGGGGCGGTCATGGGCGCGCCGCGCCGACCAGCCGGGTAAGTAGGGGGATGATCCGCTCGCGCATGATACCCTCCCAGGTGTATGAGGCGAGGACTCGCCGGCGGAGGCGGTACCCCCTCTCTTCCATTAACGTATGGATCAGCCTGAGCGCTACCGCGGCCGGCGGGTCGGCGAGGTCAAACGTGTGGATCGCATCGCCGCCGACCTCACGCAGCGGGGGAAGGTCGCTCGTCCATGCCGGGAGTCGGGCGAGCGCCGCCTCCAGCAGCGGAAGCCCGAATCCCTCCCGGCGGCTGGGGAGAATGAGCGCGTCCGCCAGCAGATAGAGGTCCGCCATGGTTCGGTCGGAGAGCCGCAGGCGCCCGCCCCGCGGCCCGGGCAGGTCCGCGCAGAACACCACCTGGTCGTCCAGTCCGAGGCGGTGGCGCACCCCCCGGAGCTCATCGAGGTACGCGCGGTTTCCGGGGGTATGGGCGCCGGGGGGGCCGGTGATCAGCAGCCTGACGGCGAGCTCCCGCCGGACCAGTTCGGCGACCACATGGAGCGCATACTCGATCTGCTTTCGGCGGGTGATCCGGACCGGAAGGAGCAGGACGACCTGCTGCTCCCAGAGCCGCAGGGCCGCCGCCAGCCACCGGCCGGTGGGTGTCAGGCGGAGGAACGCCGCGGGATCCACGCCGTTGGGGACGATCTCGATCTGCGCCTTGGGCACGCCGAGAAGCGCTGCGAGCTCCCGCCGGCCGTCGGTGGACACCGCCACATACGTGACACCGGGGATGGCCGTGCGGAGCAGGCTCCAGGGGGCGCCCGCATGGAGGTGCGGCCGGTACTGCGGGTTCGTCCACGCGAGATCGTGGCACCATGCCACGAAGCGCGTGGAGCCCTGCGGGGCGAGCTGGTGGAGGGCGGCGGTCAGCGCGAGATTCTTGTGCAGCACGAGCGCGTTGTGCACGATGCAGATGTCCGCGCCCGCGAGCTCGTGGCGAAGGTCCTCTCGAATCCGCGCCACCAGGCCGTGGAATGCGGGCGTGACACGCCCCGCCTCGAGTTCGCGGGTCACGGCGAGCACGCGGCGGTTGCGGGAGTCGATGCAGGGGAGGCGGTGAAGGCGCACCCCCCGCCCCACCGGACCGCCCCGCCCGGTCACGACATGCGCCTCGAATCCTTCCCCGGCGAGCAGGCGCGCGTGCCGGGCCAAGACGCGCTCCACGCCGCCCACGACGGGCGGGGTCGTGTAGTGGACGAGCAGCACGCGCGGCATCAGCGCGGGGCCTCCGGTCCGGCCCGCGCCTTCCGGCGCGCGGCCCGCCAGCGGGTCAGGTGGCGGATATACCGGGCGACGGCCTCGGCGTCCTCCGGAGGCAGGGTGCCGATTCGCCAGTTGATCTCGCGGACGAGCTCACCTCCGGTCATCTCCGGAAGCCGCCGTGCGCCCCCCGGGGAGGGAGCGGACTCCTCGTGCGTCCGCTGCCGGCGCAGCCGCTCCATCATCTCGAGCACCTGGATTTTGGTGCGGCGGGGCAGCACGTACGCGGTGACCTTGATGAACTCGCGGTTGGCCAGCAGAGCGCGGATATCGATCGCCGCCCGCCGGGGCCGCGCGGTCCGAGGCCGCTCGCCGGCGCCTGACCGGCGCCCCCCGCCTTTCATCCCATCTCCGTTGGGCCGCACGGGTCACGCCCCCACCTGGCTGGTTTGATTCGCGGCATGGCGACCGTCCGCTGGCCGAGCGGTTTCGGGCGCTCAAGGTGGTTCGGGTTGCTCGCGGGGTCTCCCTGCGCATGAGGCCCCCTAGGAACCGACGCGCGCCGCGCATTCGGGGGGGGATCACCGCGCTGCGGCGAATGCCTCCTGCATGTCCGTGCTCGACGATCAGGCGCAGCTCGCGGCGGCCGACCCTTCGGGGATGCTCGAGACCGCGCTCGGCTTCCCCCGGCAGATCCACGACGGCTGGAGGCTGGGTGGCGCCGCGCGTCTTCCTTCGCTTCCACGGCGGCCCGAGCACCTCGTCATCTGCGGGATGGGCGGGTCGGCGATCGGCGGAGACCTCCTCGCCGGATACCTCGCGCCGACCTTTTCGATCCCGATCACCGTGGTGCGGGGGTACGAGGTCCCGGCGTTTGTGGGACCGCGCTCCCTCGTCATCGCGGTCAGCTACTCCGGCTCGACCGAAGAGACCCTGGCGGCGGTCGCCCAGGCAGAGCGCGCCGGGGCCGCGCTCTTTGCCATCACGTCGGGGGGGCCATTGGCGGAAACGGCCCGGCGGTCCGGCGTCATCGTGCCGGGCGGCCTGGCCCCCCGCGCCGCGCTCGGGTATCTGCTGATGCCGGCGCTCGCGGCGCTGGAGCACTGGGGTCTCACCGAGCCGCACGGAGGCGAGGTCGAGGAAGCGGCCGGCGTGCTCGAGGAGGTCGCCGCGGAGGCCGGTCCCCGGATCGGCACCTCGCGCAACCCGGCGAAGCGCCTTGCCGAGCTGCTGCTGGGGAAGATCCCGGCCGTCTACGGGTCATCCCCCTGGGTCGAGGCGGCGGCGCGGCGGTGGAAGTGCCAGTTCAACGAGAACAGCAAGACGGTCGCTGCGTGGGACGCCTTCCCCGAGCTGAACCACAACGAGACCGTCGGGTGGGGCGCGCCGCCGGAGATTGCGGGCCTCGTCGCCGTGGTGGTGCTGCTGGACGGGACCGAGCCGGCGCGAATCCTCCGCCGCGTCCAACTGACATCCGATCTTGCCTTCCACCCCGCCTCCGGCGTGCACCAGGTCCGCGCCCGCGGCGCCGGGCGGCTGGCCCGGCTGCTCTCCCTGGTCTTGATGGGCGATCTCGTGAGCATCTACCTGGCCTATCTCCGCGGGGTCGACCCGACGCCGGTCGAGATCATCGACGCGATCAAGCAGCGATTGCGCGCCTGAGCCGCAGCCGTC
>DATHLI010000461.1:0-2262 GCA_035488355.1 bacterium
CTCCTTCTCCAGCTTGTAGTCCAGCTCGACGAACTTGTTCAGCGTGACGAAGAACGCGTACTGCACGATGTACGACGCGCTGGCCGGCGCGTCGCGGTTCTTGTCCACGAAGAGGTTGACGATGTCGACGTGCGGGAGGCGATCCGGGTCGAGGTTCGCGGCCTTGGCGCGCGACTCGAGATATTCCATCAGCTCCCGGGTCGCCTTCCAGTCCTTGGCGAGCACCATGGCGACGTCCAGGTCGTACTCGAGGTCGCCGCTCCCCATGCTGTGGTGCATCGTGGGCCGTTCAAACTCGGAGTACTCCGCCTCGTTCTCGGCCGGGCGCTCGTCGAGGCGGCACCCCTCTTTGTCGAGGGGGGAGATCGTGAAGATCGGGATGTTGAGCTCCAGGCTCATCTCCGCCAGCGCGGTCGAGAGCATGTCGTTGCGGGCCTTCCAGTCGTCGATGTGCTCTTCCAGCGGGATCTTCTGCAGGTAGTCCAGGAAGATGACGACATCGCTGGTCTGGAACTCCTGCATGACGTTGTACACGTGGGTCCGGATGCGGCTGAGGGTATCCTGCCGGCTCCCTTCGATGAGGAAGAGGTACGGGGCGAACCGCGCCATCTGCTCTTGGGCGGACTGGAGCTGCGGCACGATCGTCGCGCCGCCGGGCGTGCCCCCGGCGAGGATGGTCGCGGGAGCGATCCCGGTCTCTTTGGCGAGCAACCGCGCCCCGAGGACACGCTGCGTCTGCTCCCAGGAGTAGTACAGGCACGGGACGTGATGGTTGGTGGCCACATAGGTGGCCAGCTCGAGGGCAAAGTTGCTCTTCCCGCGCCGCGGCGCGCCCGCCAGGCCGTAGTAGAAGCCGCGGCGCAGGCCGGAGAGCAGCGCGTTGAGGCGGTCGAACGGGCTGATGGAGAAGCCGAGAAGCCCCTCGGTGCCCCCCAGGCGCGCGGCGTCCTCCGTGATCGTGCTGAGGATCGAGGTGACCGGGCCGAGGCGGCGCCGGACCCGCTGCTTCTGCAACTGGATGAGCTTGTCCACCATCTCGGTGGTGAACTGCACCAGATCCCCGTGGGTCCCCTCGGCCTTCAAAAACCCGTCGAGCTGGGTGTACAGCGACTGAAGCCGCTCGCGGCTGTCGTGGTTGCGCAGCGCGTCCAGGTAGGCCATCAGCTTGCCCGCATCGGGGGGGCGCATCGAGATGACGGCCCGCAGATAGTGCTCCATCTCCGCGTTCAACACCCCGCGGCTCTCCAGATGGTTGCGCACCGTGACCTCGTTGATCGCCTCGGCGCCCCGTTTCAAGTAGAGGTCGATCAGGGCGTTGCACAGCCGCCGGGCGACGGGGGATGGGAGCAACTCCGGCGTGAATCCCTCGTTCAGGGCGATGGTGATGAGTTGCCGGTCCCGGACGAACCCCTTCAGGATCGTGGCTTCCAGGTCTTCGAAGTCCATCGATCGCCTCCGCTGCGTACACCTACGCGCCGAGCGGCCGAGCGGGTTCCTCGCTGCTCGATCGACGCGTCGCTCCTGTCACTGCGGCAGCCAATCTACACGAAAGTATTCCCCAAATCGCCAGACAATCAGACCAGGGATGGCGAACCGGCAGCCTCGGTGCCGCGGCGATCCAGATCCGGCGCCCCCCCCGCCGCTCAGACCGACTCGCTCACGAATACAACCCGAAGCATCTCCTCAAATGTCGTCACTCCCTCCAGCACCTTGCTCACGGCATCCTGCCTGAGCGTGCGCATCCCCTCCGCGATGGCCAGTTCGCGCAGCTTCTCGGTGGGCGCGCCGCTCACGGCGAGCGCCCGAATCGGATCGGTGATCACCATCAGCTCGAACACCCCGAGGCGCCCCTTGTAGCCGGTCTTCCGGCAGTGGTCGCACCCCTTGCCCCGGTAGAGGCGGACATCCGCCGCCGATCCGTGCTCCAGCCCCAGGCGGCGCAGGGCATCGACGGGCGGCACGTAGGCCTCCTTGCACTTCGAGCAGGTCACCCGCAGGAGCCGCTGCGCCAGCACGCCGATCAGCGACGAGGTGATGAGGAAGGGCTCCACCCCCATGTCGCGCAGCCGCACGACCGCGCTGGGGGCATCGTTGGTGTGGATCGTGCTGAGGACCAGGTGGCCGGTCATCGACGCCTGGACGGCGATCTCCGCCGTTTCGCGGTCCCGGATCTCCCCGATCAGCACCACGTCGGGGTCCTGGCGCAGGATCGTCCTGAGGCCGCTGGCAAACGTCAGGCCCACTTTGGGATTGACCTGCACC
>DATHLI010000462.1:0-3506 GCA_035488355.1 bacterium
GCGTCGGCCAGCGGGAAGTCCCGGTCGATCACGGGGCGCAGCCTGCCCTCCCCGAACAGGGCCAGCATGGCGCGAAAGTCGTCCGGCGACCCCATCGTCGATCCCAGCACGGAGAGCTGCTTCCAGAAAATTCGCCGCACCGTGAGCTCGGGGACGTTTCCCGTCGTGGCCCCGTAGCTGACCACGCGGCCCCCGGGGCGGGCGGCGTCGAGCGCCCGCTCAAACGTCGCTCCCCCGGTCCCGTCGATGATCAGGTCCGGCCCCAGCCCGCCGGTCGCCTCGCGAACCGCCGCGGCCCAATCCGCCGTCTTGTAGTTGAAGCCCCGATCTGCCCCCAGCGCCCGAGCGCGCGCCAGCTTCTCATCGCTCCCTGACGTGACCAGCACCCGGGCCCCGGCATGCCTGGCCATGAGCAGGGCCATGGTCGCGACGCCGCCGCCGATTCCGAGCACGAGCACGGTCTCGCCGCGCTGCACCCGGCCCCGTGTGACCAGGGCGCGGAACGCGGTCAGCCCCGCGAGCGGGACGGCGGCGGCCTCCTCGTCCGTGAGGCCCGCCGGGCGGGGGAGGACGTTGGCGGCCGGCACCGCCACCTGCTCCGCGTAGGTCCCGTTGTCCGGGAGACCCAGGATCCGGAACTTCGGCCCGAACGCGCGCGGGTCGTCGCCCCAGTCCAGACTGGGGTTGATCACGACGGATGCTCCGGGCGACACCCCGGTCACGCCCCGGCCGACCGCCGCGATCTCGCCGGCGCCGTCCGCCCCCGGGATGATCGGGAAGCGGAGTCCGGCGTACTGGCCGCGCAAGATCCACAGGTCGCGGTGATTCAATGCCGCGGCCCGGAGGCGCACCACCACCTGCCCCGGGCCCGGCGCGGGATCCGGCACCTCTTCGAGGCGCAGCGCGTCCGGCTCGCCCACCGAGTGCAGCACGATCGCCTTCACCGACGGACCCTCCCTTCCGGAGATCAGCCCGGTCTCAATCCCAGGCGGGCCGAGAGGCTCTTACCCCCGGGCCTTGTCAGCAGAGTTCGCATCGATACCGAGATAGGCCGCCTGCACCTGCTTGTTGCCTGCCAGGTCGGCGCTGGCGCCGTGCATCACCACCCTGCCGCTCTCCAGCACATAGGCCCGCCGCACCAGCGTCAGGGCACGGCTCACATTCTGCTCGACCAGCAGGATGGCCGTGCCCATGGCGTGGATCTCCTGGATCTTGGCGAAGGTGGCGTCGGTCACGACCGGGGCGAGCCCCAACGACGGCTCATCGAGCATCAAGAGGCGCGGCTTCAGCATCAGGCCGCGGCCGACGGCGAGCATCTGCTGTTCCCCCCCGCTCAACGTGCCGGCGAGCTGCCCCCGGCGCTCGGCCAGCACAGGGAAGATGGTAAAGACCAGGTCCAGGGTGCGGGGTCGCTCGGCCTTGGCCCGCGGAATGTAGGCGCCCATCTCCAGATTCTCTCTGACGGTCATCTCGGGAAACACCTGGCGGCCTTCGGGGACGTGGGCGATCCCAAGTTCGGCGATCTTGAACGGCGGGAGGGCGCCGATGTCGATGCCCCCAAAGGCGATGGTGCCCGACGACAACCGCATGAGACCTGAGATCGCGCGCAGCGTGGTGCTCTTGCCGGCCCCATTGGCCCCCAAGAGGGCGACCGCCTCTCCCTCGCCGACGGAGAGGCTGACGTCGATCACCGCCTTCACCGGGCCGTAGCCGGCGGTCACCCCGGACAGGGCTAGCACCGGAGTCCCCCAGGAGCCGCGCCGCCGCGGGGATTGGCCTGCTCACGCATGCGCGTAGCCGCTGCCCAGGTAGGCACGAATCACCTCCGGGTTCGAGGCGATCTCCGCGGGGCCGCCCTCGGCGATCTTCTGCCCGTGGTCCAGCACCACGATGCGCTGCGCAACGGCCATGATGGCGCGCATCACGTGCTCGACAATCACGATGGTCAGCCCTCGCCTCGAGAGGTGCCTGACCAGCGCGACGGCCTGATCGATCTCCGCCGGGTTCAGGCCGGCCATGGCCTCGTCGAGCAGGAGCAGGCGGGGTGCTGTGGCGAGGGCCCGCGCCATCTCCAGCCGCCGCTGGTCCATGGTGGTCAACGCGGACGCCAGGCTGTGCTCCCTGGCCGAGAGCCCCACGAACTCGATCGCCCCCCGGGCCCGCTCGCGGGCGATCTGCAGCTTCTTGTCGCGGAGCAGCGCGCCGGTCATCACATTCGCCAGCACCGTCATCTTGCCGAACGGCCGGGCCACCTGAAACGTGCGGGCCAGGCCCCGCGCGCAGACGTGGTACGGGTGCAGGCCGACCAGTTCGTGGCCGAAGGCCACGACGGACCCGGCATCCGGGCGATAGTAGCCGGTGATGAGGTTGAAGCAGGTCGTCTTGCCGGCCCCATTGGGCCCGATGAGGGCAACGGTTTGCCCTTCCTCCACTGAAACGGAGAATTCCTGGACGGCCCGCAGGCCGCCGAACCGTTTGCTGAGGCCGCGAACCACCAGGGCCTCACTCATCGGCGGGAGGCGCATGCCGCGCAGCCGCGGCCGTGCCGGGGATGCCGGGGGCGTCCCGGACAAGGCGTTTGTAGGCGCCCGTCAGCGCCCCCAGCAGTCCGGTGGGCTGCCACAGGATGACGGCGATCAGGATGACCGCGTACAGGGTCAGCTGCACCCCGGGATGCCTGCCGCCGCCGAGCCAGCTCTGGACCAGGGCGGAGGTCGGTTCCAGCACGACGGTGCCGACGACCGGGCCCCACAAGGTCCCGATCCCTCCCACGATGGACACCAGCGCGGCGTTCACCGAGACGTTGAAGCTGAAGGCGGTATTCGGATCGATGAAGTAAATGTACTGCACGTAGAAGGTCCCGGCCAATCCGGTGAGGAACGCGCTGATCCCGTAGATGTCCCGTTTGATCCGCGGCACGTTGACGCCGACGGCTTCCGCCGCGTCCTGGTCCTCTCCCACCGCCACGAGGTAATACCCCATCCAGGAGCGTTCGACCCAGGAGGTCACCGCCAGCCCGATCGCCAGCAGGAGCAGGGCGATGTAGTAATAGGCGGCTTTGGCGCTGAACTGCATCATCAACGGCGAGTTGCCGAGGTTGGGGATGGTGGTGCCCACGGCGCCCCAGGCGAAGTCGCGGAACTTGAGGAACAGCAGCATCAAGGTCTGGGCCGTCCCGATGGTGGCGATGGCGAAATACGGGCCCCGCAGCCGGAAGCACAGCGCGCCGATCGGCAGGCTGGCCAGCATCGCCACCACCCCGCCGGCCACGATGCCGATCCAGGGCGACACCCCGAGCCGGATCAACAGCAGGGTCGACGTGTAGGCGCCGAGGCCGAAATACGCGGCGTGGCCCAGCGACAACTGCTTCGCGTAGCCGCCCAGGAGGTTCCACGCCACGCCGATAAAGGCGAAGAGGAACACCCTGACCAGGATGTCGATCGCAAACGAGTTCGACACGACCTGGGGCAGGGCGAGCAGCCCCAGCGCCACCGCCGCCGGCCCGA